>CANFNO010000026.1 GCA_947447845.1 Burkholderiales bacterium
GCAGGTGCAAACTTCGCCTTGGTTGAAGGCAAACAGCACCAGACCTTCGATGGCCTTGTCCAGGAAGCCGTCGTCTTTGTCCATGATGTCGGCAAAGAAGATGTTGGGGCTCTTGCCACCGAGTTCCAGCGTCGCGGGAATCAGGTTGTTGGCAGCGGCTTGTGCAATCACGCGGCCTGTGGTGGTGGAACCGGTGAAAGCGATCTTGGCGATGCGCTTGCTGGTGGCCAGGGGCATACCGGCTTCGCGGCCATAACCGTTAACGATGTTCAACACGCCTGCGGGCAGGATGTCGGCAATCAGCTCGGCCAGAATCAGGATGCTGATGGGGGTGGATTCAGCGGGTTTCAACACCACGCAGTTGCCGGCGCCAATGGCAGGTGCCAGCTTCCATGCGGCCATCAGGATGGGGAAGTTCCAGGGGATGATCTGGCCGACCACGCCCAGGGGTTCCTGGAAGTGATAGGCCACGGTGTTTTCGTCGATGTTGGACAGCGCGCCTTCTTGCGCACGCAGGCAGCCTGCGAAGTAGCGGAAGTGGTCGACCGTCAGCGGAATGTCGGCATTCAAGGTTTCGCGGATGGCCTTGCCGTTGTCCACGGACTCGGCATAGGCCAGCAATTCGAGGTTGGCTTCGATGCGGTCAGCAATCTTCAAGAGCATGTTGGCGCGGGTGGCGGCATCGGTCTTGCCCCAGGCATCAGCTGCGGCATGGGCTGCGTCCAGAGCCAGTTCGATATCTTCGGCTGTAGAGCGAGCGGCCTGTGTGTAGACCTTGCCGGTGATGGGGGTGATGACATCAAAGTACTGACCCTTGACCGGAGCAACAAACTTGCCGCCGATGAAGTTGTTGTATTGGGCCTTGTAGGCAATCGTGGCACCGGCTGCACCGGGGAACGCGTAGATCATGAATGTCTCCTGAATTGAAAAAGGAATGAATATTTCCCTTGCGGGTGCTCTTTAGTTATCAAGTCGCGTGCCACACCGTGCCAAGTGCTCAGAGGCTTGATTTCATTGAGATTTTTTCAGTAGTACGCAAGGCGGCACGCCAACGGCGCGGGACATGGAGCGTCACACAACGGCACACCTGTCCAACAACTGGACATGTGTGCCATGCGGCCTCTATGCAATGCGATTCATATCGTCAAGGCGTTTTGCCACGGTTAGCATGCGCCACACATAGCAACTATGGCCCTCACTTTGAACGGCATTACTTTGCCAATAGAAAACCACCACAACGTGAGTCCCGCATTAGCGCGCAAACACCTTTTAGAGCACGGCGAACTGCCAACCAGCGGGCTACCGGCAGTGATCGCACGCTCGTGGGAACGCAGCGCGGCAGCCGGGCTGCGGCCGGATCATCTGGCCCAGACGGATAGTCACAGCAACACGACGGACCTGCGCCAGACCCTGCAGTTCAACCACACACTATTGGCGCACGCCCGCCCGGTGATGGAGTACCTGTTTGAGCAGGTTCGCGGCAGTCAGAATGTGGTCGTACTCGCCGATGACCAGGGCACACTGATACACACCCTGGGCGACGCACCTTTTTTGGAGCGCGCCGAGCGCGTTGCACTCAGCAACGGTGCCTCCTGGCAGGAGCAGCACCGGGGCACCAATGCGATAGGCACGGCATTGGCCGAAAGCCACGGGGTGGAGATCCATGGCGGCGAGCACTTCTTGCAACAACACGAGTTTTTGACTTGCGCTGCGGCGCCCATCGTTTCGTTCAATGGCAGGCTACTCGGCATTCTGGATGTGTCAGGCGATGCGCGCGCGGGCCATGCCCATACGCTGGCATTGGTCAACACCGCCGCAAGCATGATTGAAAACCAGTTGCTACTAACGGCATGCCGGCGCCAGTTGCGTGTGCATTTGCACGCACAAATCGAAGGCATCGGTTCAATGGCGGAAGGTATTGTGGTGTTGTCAGATACAGGCTGTCTGGTTGGTGCCAACCGGGCCGGCCTGGCGTTGCTGCAACTCCAACCGGGAGCACTGGGCCACACCCACTGGAGCAGCTTTGCAGATGTCCGGCTGGAGGATTTGTTGGCAGCGCATCGGCGTGGTCCGCAAATTCCGCTGTCCTTTCAACTGCGTTCCGGGCGCATGCTGTTTGCGCGCGCGCAGTTGGGCGAAGCCGTGGCCCCCCGCAGGCCGCACATGCCCGACTTGGAAACCATTCCAACAGTGCATGACGCGCTGTCCCGCCTGGACACGGGCGACGCGCAATGGCGCAGCGCCGCCGACAAAGCGCGCCGCGTGCTGAACAAACCCATTCCCATCCTGATCGAAGGCGAATCGGGGGTCGGCAAGGAGTACTTTGCCCGTGCCATTCACGACAGCAGCCAACGCAACGGCGGCCCGTTTGTAGCCATCAACTGTGCGGCTATACCTGAGAGCCTGATCGAGGCCGAACTGTTCGGATATGCCGCCGGTGCTTTCACCGGTGCACGTGCGCAAGGCAGCCCTGGTTTGCTGCGTCAGGCGCATGGTGGAACGCTGTTTCTGGATGAAATTGGCGACATGCCGCTGCCCATGCAGACGCGCCTTCTGCGCGTGCTGCAGGAACGCAGCGTATCGCCGCTGGGTGGTGGCGCCAGTGTGGCCGTGGACTTTGCGCTGGTGTGCGCCACGCACAGCCAGTTGCGCGCGGCCTCTGACGCGGGCACCTTCCGTGGTGATCTTTTTTATCGTATCAATGGTCTGATGCTGCGCTTGCCACCCCTGAGAGATCGCTCCGACCTGCGGGAACTGGCGACCAAAATTCTGCGCGAGTACAACCCCGGTGGGACGGTACTACTGGCAGAAGACGTGCTGGAAAAAATGCGTCGCTACCGCTGGCCCGGCAATCTGCGCCAATTGTCCAGCGTCCTTCGAACCGCCAGTGCCATGCTGGCGATTCACGAGCGATGTATCGGCTGGGCGCATTTGCCGGATGACATTGCCGAAGACCTTTTGGCAGACGCTGCGCCCGAAACTGCGGACCCCAAAAGACAGCAGCCCCAATCAACGCCGATTCAAAGAGAGCTTGGATCACCACAAAACCTGGAACAGCACGCACGTCTGATGGTGCAGCAAGCGATGCAGGCAAGTGGCGGCAACGTTTCAAAGGCGGCTCGTACCCTGGGCATCAGTCGCCAGACCCTTTACAAAAAACTGAAACAAACATGAAAACCCTAAGCCAACTGTTCGCGGCACTTGCGCTCTTTCCACTGGGCGCCTTCAGCGCAGAAACAGCAACCATGGCCAACCCAACCCTCACTGCCGCGCCCACGCCTACCGTTTCCGTCTACGCCGCTGGTAGCTTGCGTGCAGCACTCACACAAGTGGCGTTGGACTATCAAGCGCGCACGGGACTGGCGGTGGAACTCAGCTTTGGCGCGTCAGGCCTGATGCGCGAACGCATTGAAAAAGGTGAGCCCGCGCAAGTGTTTGCCTCGGCCGACACCGAGCACCCCAAGCGCCTGGCCGCTGCAGGCGGCTGGCAGGAGCCCATAGTCTTTGTGCGCAACAGCCTGTGCGCGCTCAATGCCGCCCACATCTATGCCACACCCGACACGCTGTTACAAACCCTTTTGCAGCCCCAGGTGCGTGTTGGAACCTCGACGCCGAAGTCAGACCCGGCTGGTGACTACGCCTGGGCTCTGTTCAAAAAGGCCGACGCCATTCAGCCAGGCGCCTATGCCACGCTGGATGCCAAGGCGCTCAAACTCACCGGCGCCGCCGACTCACCCCGACCGCCCGAGGGCCGGTCCTTTTACGCCTGGTCTATGGATGAAGGGCAGGCAGATGTCTTTCTCACCTACTGCACCAACGCCCTGGCAGCACAAAAAGAGGTGCCTCGCCTGAAGGTGGTGGCGCTGCCTATGGAACTTCAAGTGGGTGCGCCCTACGGCCTGACGGTGTCTAAAACCGCCTCGCCGCAAGCCCAAGACTTTGCTCGCGCCATGCGGGAACCCGCCGCACAGCAGGTGTTTGCGCGCTTCGGCTTCGGGTCACCTTAGCGCAGGCAGGCAGAACCCGCCCTCAACAGACGGGGGGACTTCAGGCTGCTTTTTTCGGCGTGATGGGAATGCGCTTGGCTACGGCCTCAGCCCACATCATTTTCGACTCGGGGTAAATCATGGACTCTTCCAGCGCGATATGGCCGTTCATCAGTTCCAGAAACACCTCCACGTTGTGCTGAAACTCGGCCGAATAGAACCAGTCGCTACCTTCGGCTATGGCGCGCAGTTGCGGGCCCAATTCGATCCAGTTTTCTTCAATAAAGCCGTGGTCTTGTTGCAGGCTTTGCACCGCAGCTTTCATTTCATCCGAACCACCGGCTAGCAACGGCGGAAACACATGCTTTTCTTCCTGCTGGTGGTGATCCCGCGAGGTGCTGGAGAAAAAGGACTCGATCTCACCCGCGAGTGTGCGGTCTGCCGCATTCAGGCCGTCTGATTCCATATGTTTGGCCATGCGCTCGAGCTCGGCCAAATGCTCCTGAATTTGCAAATGGCAGGCATCCAGTGCCTTGAATTGCGTGGTGGGTATTGCTAACGCCATGGGACTCTCCAAAAAAACTGCAAATCACAAAACGGTGTCTTTTCTTTCGCTGTCGAATTTACCGCGATCAAGTCAACATCATGTTTTGAAACCGTGCGTACGTGAAGGTGCAATCACCTTTGCTTTTGACAAAAGTCAAAAAGGATGCAAATCATGGGCCCAACCCCATAGGCCGACCTATAGCCCTGCGTTAGACTGATTCTTCCCCGTGGCGGTCTGGAGCGCACAGGCCAGCGGAGCAAGGAGACAACTTTGCAAGCAACGAACGTAAATGATCCGACCTACTTCCATAAGGTCGTAGATTGCCAATGGGCCTGCCCGGCCCACACCCCCGTTCCTGAATACATACGCCTGATCGGCCAGGGTCGCTACGACGACGCCTATATGGTCAATTGGGTGTCCAACGTATTCCCGGGCGTTCTGGGTCGCACCTGTGACCGCCCCTGCGAACCGGCGTGTCGCCGCTCACGGGTCGAGGAGAACAACGGTGAGAAACCAGAACCGGTCGCGATTTGCCGCTTGAAGCGCGTGGCCGCCGACAACAAAGTCGACGTCAGTGGGCGCATGCCCTCCATCGCCCCGCCCAACGGCAAACGCGTGGTCTGTATCGGCGCAGGCCCGTCCTCGCTGACCGTGGCGCGCGATCTGGCGCCGCTGGGCTACGCCGTCACCATCTTCGAAGGCGAGACCAAAGCAGGCGGCTTTATCCGCTCGCAGATTCCACGCTTCCGTCTGCCCGAATCGGTGATTGATGAGGAGACCGGCTACATCTTGAACATGGGTGTGGACTTCAAGAACAACCAGCGCGTGGAGTCCATGAAGGACCTGCTGCTGAAAGGCTATGACGCGATCTTTGTTGGCTGCGGTGCACCCCGCGGGCGTGACTTGCTGATCCCCGGACGCACGGAAGCCGCTGCAGACATCCACATCGGCATCGACTGGCTGGCCTCGGTGTCCTTCGGCCACATCACCAGCGTGGGCAAGCGCGTCATCGTTCTGGGTGGCGGCAACACCGCGATGGACTGCTGCCGTTCAGCCAAGCGCCTGGGTGGTAAAGACGTGAAGGTCATTGTGCGCAGCGGCTACGACGAAATGAAGGCCTCGCCGTGGGAAAAAGAAGACGCGGTGCACGAAGGCATCCCGATCCTTAACTTCCATGTGCCGGTGGCGTTCGAGCATGAAGGCGGCAAACTGACGGCCATGCGCTTCGAGATTGTCAAAGCCGAATACGACGCCAAAGGCAACCGCAAGCTGGTGCCCACCGGAGAACCCGAAGTGCGCGTGGCCTGCGACACCGTGCTGGTGGCGGTGGGCCAGGAAAACGCCTTCCCCTGGATTGAAGCCGAGTGCGGCATCGAGTTTGACAAATGGGGCCTGCCCAAGCTGGGTGATGGCACATTCCAGAGCACGCGCCCCAAGGTCTTCTTCGGTGGCGACGCGGCCTACGGCCCCAAGAACATCATTACCGCGGTGGCCCATGGGCATGAAGCAGCGGTCTCTATCGACCGCTTCCTGCACGGTGAGATTGTCGCCAAGCGCCCGGCAGCCACGGTGAATTTGATGTCGCAGAAAATGGGCATTCACGAGTGGAGCTACCGCAACGACGTGTCCAACGACACCCGCTTCAAAGTGCCATGGGCACAGGCCGAAATCGCCCTGGCCAGCATCAAGGTGGAGGTGGAACTGGGCTTTGACGCGGCGACCGCGTTCAAGGAGGCCAGTCGCTGCCTGAACTGCGATGTGCAGACTGTGTTCAACCGCGACACTTGCATCGAGTGCGATGCCTGCGTGGACATCTGCCCGATGGATTGCATCACCTTCACCAGCGATGGCGATGAAGCCGATTTGCGCACCCGCCTGAAGGCGCCAGCAACCAACACCGAGCAGGATTTGTATGTCTCGGGAGAACTCAAAACGGGACATGTGATGGTGAAAGACGAGGACGTTTGCCTGCACTGCGGTCTGTGTGCCGAGCGCTGCCCAACCGGCGCCTGGGACATGCAGAAGTTTCTTTTTTCGACCACGCAGGCCGGGCCGCGCGCCCGTGACGTGCGCAAAACCGCGGTGGAGGCAGCATGAAAAGAATTAGCGCAGTCAACGATTTCGTTATCAAGTTTGCCAACGTGAACGGCTCGGGTTCGGCCTCGGCCAACGAGTTGTTTGCCAAGGCTGTGATGCGCATGGGCGTGCCGGTCAGCCCTCGCAATATCTTCCCCAGCAACATCCAGGGCATGCCAACCTGGTACGAAGCGCGCGTGTGCGAAAAGGGCTACCACGGCCGTCGCGGTGGCGTGGACATGATGGTGGCCATGAACCCGCAGACCTGGGATACCGACATTGCTGAAATCGAGAGTGGCGGCTACCTGTTCTACGACAGCACCCGCCCCATGCCGCCCAACAAGTTCCGTGATGACGTGTTGACGATTGGCGTGCCGCTGACCGAGATTTCCAACAACGCCTATAACGAGCCACGCCAACGGCAATTGTTCAAGAACATTATTTACGTCGGTGCGCTGTCCGCTTTGCTGGATGTGGATGCCGAGGTGTTCGAGAAGTTGTTTGCCGAGCAGTACAAAGGCAAAGAGCGCCTGCTGGCATCCAACGTGCAGGCCCTGCATCTGGGGCGCGACTACGTCAAGGCGAACATGGCCTACCCGCTGGGTATCCGCGTGCAGCGCGCCGACGCGGTGGGCGACCAGATCTTTACCGATGGCAACAGCGCTGCAGCCCTAGGTTTGGTCTACGGCGGTGCCACGGTGGCTGCCTGGTACCCGATCACACCCTCCACCTCGGTGCCCGAAGCCTTCCAGAAATACTGCGAAAAATTCCGCGTCGATCCGGCAACCGGGCAACACCGCTATGCCATCGTCCAGGCGGAAGATGAGTTGGCCTCCATCGGCATGGTGGTGGGAGCCGGCTGGAATGGTGCACGCGCCTTCACTGCCACCTCCGGCCCCGGCGTGTCACTGATGACCGAGTTCATCGGACTGGCCTACTTTGCCGAGATTCCGGTCACCATCGTCAATGTGCAGCGCGGTGGCCCCAGCACCGGTATGCCGACACGCACGCAGCAAGCCGACATCCTGTCGTGCGCCTATGCATCGCACGGCGACACCAAGCATGTGCTGTTGTTCCCACAGGATCCGCATGAGTGCTTCGAGCATTCCGCAGCAGCGCTCGATCTTGCAGACCGGTTGCAGACGCCCATTTTTGTGATGACCGATCTGGACATCGGCATGAATCAACGTCTGTGCAAACCTTTTGTCTGGGAAGAAGGCAAGGGCTATGACCGCGGCAAGGTGATGACTGCCGAGGAACTGGAAGCCGGCAAAGACTTTGGCCGCTACAAGGATGTGGACGGCGACGGCATTCCCTGGCGCACCCTGCCCGGCACGCACCCCTCAAAAGGCGCGTTCTTCACCCGTGGCACCACGCGCAACCCGTATGCCATGTACTCCGAGCGCGGGCCGGACTACATCTACAACATGGAGCGCTTGCTGCGCAAGTTCAAAACTGCCGCCAACCTGGTGCCGCAGCCGATTTTGCGCAAGGCCAAGAAGGAATCCCGGTTTGGTGTGATCTATTTCGGCTCCACCAGCCCGGCCATGCGTGAGGCACTGGATGTGCTGGAAACGCAAGACCTGCATCTGGACGCCATGCGCCTGTGCGCTTACCCCTTCCCGGACTCGGTGCAGACCTTTATCGCCGAGCACGACACGGTGTTTGTGGTGGAGCAAAACCGCGATGGCCAGATGCATTCGCTGCTGGTCAACGAACTGGATTTCGACCCGGCCAAGCTGCCGCGCGTGCTGCACTATGACGGCACACCGATCACCGCCCGGTTTATCGCAGGCGCCATCGCCAAACGCATGGAAGCCCAGTCCAAAAAACATGTGGAAGCCGTATGACCTACATCGCAAAACCCCGTCTGCACCACCCCACGCTGCACACCAACAAAGTTGGCTACACCCGGCGTGATTACGAGGGCCGCATCTCCACGCTCTGCGCCGGTTGCGGACACGACTCGATCTCGGCCGCCATCATCCAGGCCTGCTGGGAACTGGACATTGAACCGCATCGCGTGGCCAAGCTCTCAGGCATTGGCTGCAGTTCCAAAACGCCGGACTACTTTCTGGGCGCATCGCACGGCTTCAACACCGTGCACGGCCGCATGCCTTCGGTGCTGACCGGTGCTAATCTGGCCAACCGCGACCTGCTGTACCTGGGCGTATCGGGCGACGGCGACTCTGCCTCCATCGGCTTGGGCCAGTTTGCCAACGCCATGCGGCGCGGCGTGCGCATGGCCTACATCGTGGAAAACAATGGCGTCTATGGCCTGACCAAGGGCCAGTTTTCGGCGACGGCGGATCGCGGCTCAAAGAGCAAAAAGGGCGTCATCAACAGCGACAGCCCGGTGGACCTGGTGGGCATTGCGCTGCAACTCGGCGCGACCTATGTGGCGCGCAGTTTTAGCGGTGACAAGGCGCAACTGATTCCGCTGATCAAGGGCGCCATCGCCCACGGCGGCGCGGCGTTTATTGACGTCATCAGCCCCTGCGTCACCTTCAACAACCACGGCGGCAGCACCAAGAGCTACGACTATGTGCGCCAGCACAACGAGGCCGTGAGCCGCATTGACTTCATGGTGCCTGGCGAAGAAATCACCACGAGCTACGCCCCCGGCGAGGTGGTGGATGTGCCACAGCACGACGGCAGCATTCTGCGACTTCGCAAGCTGCATAGCGACTACGACCCGACGGACCGCAACGCTGCCATGAACTACATGCAGCAGCATTCGGCACGTGGCGAAGTGGTGACCGGCCTTTTGTATATGGACTCGCTGGCCACGGACTTGCACACCGCACTCAACACCAGCGAGCATCCGCTCAACACCTTCAATGCGCCCGAGCTCTGCCCGGGAAAAAAGGCATTGGAAAAAATCAACGCTTCGCTAAGATAAGTCTTTAATCTATTCGCATCACGACCGCACAGGAGATACGCCATGCCCGAACGTACCGTCTTTCAGTCCATGTCCCAGCGCCACGTGATCAGCCTCGGGCCGAACGCCAGCCTCTATGAAGCGGCCTGCGTGATGACGCGTGCCAACTGCGGCAGTGTGCTCATCATCGACAGCAGCAACACCTTGCTGGGCATCGTGACGGAGCGGGACTTGATGACGCGGGTGATGGCCAAGGCACTCGACCCGGCCAAGACCGCCTGCTCGGCCGTGATGACGCGCGGCCCGCGCACGGTGCCGCCAGAGACCAAGGTGGCTGACGCGGTTTTGCTCATGATTGAACGGGGCTTCCGTAACCTGCCGGTGATTACGGCAGAGGGCAAAATTCTGGGCGTGTTCTCCGCGCGTGATGCGCTGCCACGCGAAGTCAACGCGGCCGTCAGCCTGGCCGAATTCAACGAGCAGGTGAACGACGCGCTGGGTTAAGCAGAGCACTCCTTACACCGGCGCTTTGCGGCTTTTTTC
Source organism: Burkholderiales bacterium (assembly GCA_947447845.1). The sequence goes on from CANFNO010000026.1 coordinate 10,034, forward strand.
GTCAGGCGTAGGGGGTGAATGCGTTGCTATCACTGCCAAGCAACTGCATTAGCTTGGGGTGAATAAATAGCTTTTCTTTGCCCGCCTGTACTTCGCGCAGCACACCGATGGCAGCCAGCTCTTTCAGATAGCGCGAGGCCGACTGGCGCTGGACAATGTTTTTCTCCACCAGATTGCCAATGCGGCAATAGGGCTGCTCAAAGATTACGTCTACCAGTTCGCGGGTGTAGATCTTGGGCAGGCGCATGCGCACATGGTTGGTGGTGTGCTCGGCTAGCGTGCGTATCGCGGCAATCTTGCCCGTAGTCCACTTGGCCGTTTCTTCCACGGCCTGCAACATGAAGATGACCCATGGCTCCAAGTTGCCCGTGCGGGTGGTTTCCAGCAACAGGCGGTAATAGTCGGCCTTGTGGGCAATGATGTGGCGGCTGAGGTAGAGAATGGGCAGTGTCAGCAGCCCCGCCTGGATCAGGTACAGGATGTTGAGCACCCGGCCCGTGCGGCCATTGCCGTCGGCAAAAGGGTGAATCGCCTCAAACTGGTAATGGCCCACGGCCATGCGGATCAAGGGATCCAGTTCGGTTTGGTTGTGTAGAAAACGCTCCCAATTGGCCAGCAAGTCGCGCAGGCAGGCCTCGCCCTCGGGCGGCGTGTAGATGACTTCACCCGTGCGGTCGTTAATGAGTTGGGTGCCGGGCGTGCGGCGAATGTCCAAGTCTGCGGCCTTGATGGTGCGGCAGACTTCAACCGCCGTGGCCGTACACAGCGGGCGTGCCGCCAAAGACTGATAGCCCGCATACAGCGCTGTACGGTAGCGCAATGCCTCTTTGGTGGCTGCATTGGCGAGGTTGTCTCCACCTTGGGCGTACTGAAACAGCTGATCTGCGGTGGTGATGATGTTTTCGATTTCCGAGCTGTCTTTGGCTTCCAGCAGCGGGATGGTGTTGATCAGCATCGTCTGGTTCGGGATCAGCTCCGCTGCCTGCTTTAGCTCCGCCAAGGCTGCCCGGGCTGTGATGCATTGCTTGAGCACAGCTTTGGTTTCCAGGTCTGCCGCAGGTGGAAGTGGTGGCAGTTGGTTCCAGGGCGCGTTAGCGCGCCAAGAGGATGAAAAATCAGTCATGTCGACATTTTCTGCTTTTTCATACATGAGGTGGGTACATGTCGATGGCATCGACACATGCGAATAACGTGTCTAAATTGTCTTATTTTATCGACATATCGGATTGCGAGTCACGGAAATTAGCGCGCGCCACAAGCGTAAGTTCGTTCTACCCAAACTGGTAGTTGGCCATGTCCACGGCCATCACGTGGTCCACAAAGATTCGCTCGCCCTGGTCGGCTCCGGCGGCGCCGGCCACGACCATCAGCGGAATGAGATGGTCTTCGCGCGGATGCGCCTGGCGCGCGGACGGTGCCTGCGCCCAGTCCACCAGCATCTTGTTGCGCACGGCCTCATTCGTTTGCGTGACTGCTCCATTGAGGTAGCTCTCGAAGGCTGCAGCGACCGGGGTTGATGCCGGGTTCCCAAAGCCGCGCATGTTGTGATACGTCAGGCCGCTGCCCAGAATCAAGACGCCCTCCTCGCGCAAGGGTGCCAGCATTTGCCCGACGCGGATGTGTTCGGCCGCGTTATAGCCCGACTTCATGGACAGCAACACAATCGGCACATCGGCATTCGGGAACATCAGGCCCAGGGGCACAAAGGTGCCGTGGTCAAAGCCGCGTGCCGGATCCTGTCGGCAGGTGATGCCGCCTGCCGCCAGCAGTTCGGTGACGCGCGCCGCCAACGCGGGGGAACCCGGTGCCGGGTATTGCAGATGGTAGGTGTGCGGGGGAAAGCCGGAATAGTCGTAATCCATGGGCGGATGTTCGGAGGTGGAGACGCTGAACTCGGTCGCCTCCCAGTGGCCGGTAATCACCAGCACCGCACTGGGCCTCTGCGGCAGGCGGGCAGGTAGAGCGGCGAACTCTTTCGCAGTCTTGGCAAACATCTCGCGCATGCCATCGACAAACGGCCAGGGGCCGCCACCGTGGGAGACAAACATTGTGGGAAATTTGGGGGTGGACATGTTTGGACCTTTCAGGTGATGCCTGCAATTATGCGTGTCCCCTGCAAGACTTCCGTGCGCTGCCAGCCACCTGACTGCCCTGTATGCTCAGTCTTCTCCAATGAAACGCCATCCATGACCGCCAGCCCCGCCCAGACCATCACACGCTTGCTGCCTTTCGTGTTTGTGGTGCTGTGGTCCACCGGCTTTATCGGCGCGCGCCTGGGGCTGCCGCACATCCAGCCGCTGACCTTTTTGCTGATTCGCTATGTCGCCGTGCTGTGCTGCATGTTGCCCATCGCCTTGATCAGCCGCGCGCCCTGGCCACAGTCTGCGAGCCAGTGGCTGCATATTGGTGTGTCCGGGCTGCTGGTGCATGGCCTGTATCTGGGTGGCGTGTTCATTGCCATATCGCTTGGCCTACCGGCCGGTGTCGCCAGCCTGGTGGTCAGTGTGCAGCCGTTATTGACTGCCATCGGCGCAGGCTACCTGCTGGGTGCTACGGTCAGCGTGCGCCAATGGTTTGGATTGCTGCTGGGTCTGGTTGGCGTGGCGCTGGTGGTCTCCAACAAACTGGGCCTGGAGTTCGGCGCGCAGGCGCTGGTGCCCGCCGTGGTCGCGCTGCTGGCCATCACCGCAGGCACGCTGTACCAGAAGAAGTTCTGCCCGGTGTTTGACTGGCGCACCGGCGCGGTGGCGCAATTTTTACCCACCACGGTGCTTACGGGCCTGGCGGCGCTGCTCACAGAGAACTTTCAGATCCAGTGGACTGGAGAGCTATTTTTTGCGCTGGGCTGGTTGGTGCTGGTGCTGTCTCTCGGCGCGGTGAGTTTGCTGAACTGGTTGATACGTCACAGCAACGCCGTCAACGTGGCCAGCCTGTTCTATCTGGTGCCACCCTGCACGGCCTTGTTTGCCTGGCTTCTGTTCGACAACACACTGTCTGGTCTGGCGCTTGCGGGTATGGCACTGACCGTCTGGGGTGTCTATCTTGCGCGTAAATAGCGGGTTCAATGTCCAGC
>CANFNO010000027.1 GCA_947447845.1 Burkholderiales bacterium
GCGCACCAGTGGCGCCTCCCCCAGGCCCATGGCCAACTGGCAGCCGTCGGCATGGCTCAGGTCGGCCTGGGCCGGTGGCGCATAGCGCCAAAACGAAACCGCCTTGGCCGGGCGGATGGTGCCACGGGTTAACGCAGCGATCGGTCCCGTCGCATCTGCCGAATGAGCGCCCTCGGTTGGAGTCAGACCCCAGGATTGCTGATCCCACTGACCACGGATGGAAGTCACCGCCATCAGACCCAGCCAATGCTCACGTGCCCGGCTGACATAGGCCTTCACTTCGGTTCCCTGCATGAACGCCTCGGCCTGATTGCGGTTGGCAAACAGGCAGACCAGGCCCTGGTGGCTGGAGCTGGGGCGCAGACCAAAACCGCCGCCATGGCCGCTGCCCATGACTTTGACAAACAGCAGGCCGGGCACTTCCCGAAACAGACCCGTACCCTGCACCAGGCGCAACCACCCCCAGCCGCGGTGCTGGGTCGCAAAGTCCACCAGCAAAATTACGACCACACCGGACAGGACCAAGGGCGCAGGGGTCGATGCTTCCATGGTGGGTACCTTTTGGTTTAAAGGGTGGCTGACGCTATTTCGATGCCACAGCAGGCGTGGCGTCCGCGGGCAGCAGCAATTCTGGAAATTCCTTGGCCATTTGCGCGCCATTGAGCGGCTTGTAGTCGCCCTGGTGGCAGGTGGCGCAATTGGCCTTGGCCACATCACCGAGCTCGCCTTTGCGGTGCGCCGGGAAAGCGGAGGCCAGGGGCTCAAGAAAGTCGTTGTTGAGCGCGCGCGCCATACGAATGCCATACCAGGCCACCGCACGTTGCGGCGGATTGCCCTGCCAGGACTGGAAGGATCGGGTGTTGTGGCAGTAAGTGCAATTCACGCCCAGCGCCAGCGAGGCGTGCGTCATCAACCCGTACGTCCACTCAGCCTGCTTGATGGATTGCCGGTTGCCGTTGGGCAGCGCGGTCGGGCTGTTCACGCGGATCTCTTGCTTGTCCAACAAAAACGGGGTGAACGGGTCGTTGGGTAAAGAGGTGTAGTCGACCACCGCCTCCGGGCTGTTCTGACCGGCCTTGTCGCCAATGAAATTGGAACCGTAAGGCTGCGGATTGGAGCGGAACCAGACCTGCTGCGGAATGGCATTGCCACGGTGGCAGGTGAAGCAGGTGACACCGGTTTCGGCCACGTGGGTTTTCCATTGGCTGTTGATGCTGCGCGTCATCTCCAGCATGCGGCGTGCCACCACCTTGGTGTATTTGCTGTCGTCCGGAAAATTGGTGACGTCGTGGCAATAGGCGCATCCCTCCTGCGGGCTGATCCAGGTGGCAATCGAGGCCATCAACCGCGTGAACTGGGGCACGCTCAGGTCGCCCAGCACCTTCACATTCTTGAAAACCAGCGCTGCCTTGGGGCCATCGGCCGGTGCTGCCGGAAGGCTTACCGGCACGATATTGTTGTCCTGGCGGGCCTCCAGAATGCGCGGGTTATAGACCTGCACCATGCCGGTCCCCCGATAGCCGTGTTGCACCGATTCCATGAAGGGGCGCTCACACCCGGACAACAACGTGAGCAGTGCCAACAGCACCAGGCTGCCCCAGCGGGCCGAGAGGGTGAAGGCAGCTCTCATGGCTTGACTCCTTGCAAAAGCGTCGGATCGATGACGACCGGGAAGACTCCGGGTTGCGGCGGCACCACCCCGTGCTTCATGGACCAGAGATACCAGTTGTCCACCACCGTGCCGGTGAGCAAAATGCCAATACCACCGACCAGCGGGCACAGCACGGCAAACCACCAACCCCAGCGGTGAATCGATTCCATGGTGGCGTTAAAGCCCATGGTCCAGCGCCAGAACAGCGCAGCGCGTTCCGAGGCGGTGCCACGGTCGGTGATCTGCTCCACCTCGCGCTCACCGCCAAAGCGGGTGACGGCCAGAATGGTGGCGCCGTGCATGGCAAAGATCAGCGTGGAGCCATACAAAAAGGCAATCGACAGCGCGTGGAACGGGTTGTAAAACAGGTTGCCGTAGCGCAGCGAAAAGGCCGCCGTCCAGTCCAGGTGCGGGAAGATGCCAAAGGGCACCGCCTCACCCCAGGAGCCCATCAGAATCGGACGAAAGAATCCCAAGCACAGGAACAGCCAGATGGCCGACAGGAACGCCCATGGCACATGGGTTCCCAGACCCAATTCGCGGGACCGACGGTAGGTGCGCAGCCACCACAGGAGCAAAGAGAGTGTGAGAAAGCCACCCGCCATGAGCCACCAGCCGCCTTGGTTGAGTGGCGGAATTTTCAAGCCATAACTGGGCGGTGGTGGTTCCAACGCAAGCCAGAACAATTGGCGCACAAACTGCACCGGGTCCCAATGCACCGAGGCCAGCATGTTAAAGCCGATGATGTTGAAAGCCAGCATGCCGCAGACCAGGGACGCCAGCCCCAGACTGCCCAGGTAGATCGGACCGAACTGGGCGTTACCGAGCTTGCCGGCCCAATAAATCAGAAAGGGCTCGCCCAGTCGCGGGCTGTTCTGCGGACCGAGCGGCACGCCATGGTGCAGCGGGCCGGTGGCTTGTACGGTGGTGAAGAGGTTTTGGTATTCAGCCATTTCGTGCTCCCTTGCTTAGCTCCAGATCGGCATGTTGAGCCACCAGTTCCACCATTCGGGCCAACCTCGGCTCCAGAACGGGCCGCTGAGCACAATGCACAGCGCGCTAAACAGCACCGCAGCCAGCGCCAGAAACAGTCCAAGGCGGTGGATACCCAAGGTGCCGATGGAGTAGCCCACGATGTCCTTGAAAAAGGTGTCTTCGTGCTCAGCCGACTTGACCACCGTGCCCGGCTTGGGGTTGGCTGCCGACAGGATCAGGCCGCCGTGCAAGGAGAGCGCGAAGGTGGTGGCAAAAAAGAAACTCACCCCCAGCATGTGCGCCGGGTTGTAGTGAAAGTGCAGGTATTGGTAGCCCACGTTGGACACCCAGTCCAGGTGGCTGTAGATGCCGTAGGGAAAGCCGTGGCCCCAGGCGCCCATCAAAACCGGGCGGATAACCACCAGCGTCACGTAGGCAAAGATGGCAACGCCAAAGGCCGCCGGCACGTGATAGCCCATGCCCAGCTTGCGGCAGATTTCCACCTCACGCAGTGCCCAGGAAACAAAGGCGCCAATGGCACAGATGGTGATGATTTGCCAGAGGCCGCCCTCCAGCAGGGGCGCCGGTCGCAGTCCATAGGAAAGGTCTGGCGGCGCGATGCTGATCTGCCAGAGGTTCCAGGTCGGTCCCATGGCCGCGCCCCACAAAATCATGGCCACGCCGATGATCGTGAAAAACAGCGTCGTAACGCCAAAAATGCCAACATAGAACGGCCCCACCCAGAAGTCGAACAAGTCGCCACCGAGCAGCGTACCGCCGCGGACTCGGTATTTTCTTTCAAAGCTAAGCATGGCCATGTTGCGCTCCTAGGCTCCAGATTCGGGATGCGGTTTCGAGAAACAAAAATCGGGGCAGATGCTGTGCCGGACGTGGTCGGGCAGCAGCATCTGCGACTAGCATCGTTACGACTTGATCGCGGGCACAGCGGGCGGCAGCGGTGCGTTTTGCACTGCCACTGCTGCCGCCGGTTTTTTTGCACCGTCGAGCCAGTTGAACTTGTTGGTACTGAGCAGGATGAGGTGAATCACCACGGCCAGTGCTGCGAGGAAGAGGCCTTGAGCCACCAAGGCCCGAAGCGGATCGAATAGTCGCCAAATACGCCACATAAAATTACTCCTAAAAAACGTGGGACATGAAGGTGTAGATACCAGCGCTCACCCCGGAAACGATGTTGGTCATGTTCTCGGCCCCCGGCAGCCAGCTCTTCCACGAGATGCCCATCAGTTGACCGATGACAGCAACGCAAAACAACAAAACAAAGCAGGGAATAAAGACCAGGACAAACGTCAACTTGTCACCCTTTGCAGGATGGACATCCGATTGAAATGAGTTCACAGACATGGTTGCACTCTGTACAGGTTTGCGTCGTGACTTAGAACCAGGGGCGCCACGCCCAGACCAAAACGTGCGCGACCACGGCCACGGCCGTAAATCCCACAAGTCCTTGCATCCAGTAGTGGTGAAACTCCTGAGCTTCCTCGTCCGTCAGCCCGGAAATTGAAGTCCGATTCGACATGCGAATGCTCCTTTTCAACAAAAGCGACCTTGCGGTCACTGCAGCGCTCGGCCCGCGCAGCTTGGGCAAGCGTGGCGGAATGCCACGACATTTAGGTGATGGCCAGGCAAACTGCCAGACCATCGAAAGTGGGGAAACCCAGGGGCAGGTGCCGGCCATTGCGTTCATGCGGGCACACCCATGCCCAGCTCACGTCCAGCCAGGTCCACATGCGCGTCAGACACCTCTTTGGCATCCGCTTCGCGGGCGTAACGCTCGGCCTGATCGCGCAGCCGCTTGGCCGCAGAAATCTGTATCAGCACCGGCTGGTTTTGCACGATGTCGCGCAGGCGCGCCTGGGCCGACTCTTGCCAGATGGCGTTGGGCACCACCACACCACGTGCATGGGTCGGGTCCACCCGGTCCATGTCGGTGCCTAGCGGCAGGATGTGGAACAGCGCATCAAACAGCGCGTTGCAAACTTCCTGAATGACATACGTGGCACCGCTGTAGCCCATGAATGGCGTGCCGGTGTGGCGGCGGATGATGGCGCCCGGAAACGAAGCGGGAATGAAGGCCGCGCGCATCGGGCCACCACTGGCAATCTCGCTCAAATACATGCGCTCGTTGTAGCTGCCGAACATGATCAGCGGCGTCTGCGTTTTGCACAGGGTGCGCACTTGCTGGTTGTCGGTCTTGTTGCCAAAAGTGCGCGCGACGCTGAATTTGCAAGGCAATCCCATTTCCACTTCGAGAAAGTTTTTCAGGCCGCGCGCATAAGTCTCCGTCGCCACAACAGCAAAGCTGGCGGTGGAGAAAAAATCCTGTGTCACTGAGCGCCACAAGTCCCACAGCGGTTTGAGCGTGGTGTGGCGTTCGCGCTCAATAAAGGGCTCCGGGTCCAGGCCCAGCAATTCGCCCAGCTTGCGCAGGAATTGCGTGGTGCTGTGCAGGCCAATCGGGGCTTGCAGGTAGGGCCGCTCCAGCGCCTCGCACAGCATGCGACCGAACTCGCGGTACATGCAGATGTTGACATCCGCCTCCACCAGACGCGACACGTCGGCCACATGGCTGCCCAGCGGAAACACCATGTTGATGTCGGCGCCAATGCCCTGCACCAGACGCCGGATTTCGGCCAGATCGCTGGCGGAATTGAAGACGCCATAACTCGGGCCAATGATGTTGACGCGGGGCTTCTCACCGGCGGGACGCTCATTGAACGGCTTGCGCGCAGGCACCGTGCGCAGGCCGTATTCAGACCACAGCCAGTACATGGCGCGGTTGGCACATTGCCACTGGTCTTCGTCAATCGTGCGGGGCAGAAAGCGCAGGATGTTGGTGCCTTCGGGCGTCACGCCACCGCCAATCATTTCCGCAATCGAGCCGGTCACCACCACTGCGGGCAGGTCCGGGTCCAACGCCGCATGGGCACGCTTCATGGCGCCCTCGGTGCCTTCGCGGCCGAGTTGTTCTTCGCCCAGACCGGTGACCACAATGGGCAACTCGTGGGGCGGTAACGCATCGGTGTAATGCAGCACCGAAGTCACCGGCAGATTCTCGCAACCGACCGGGCCGTCAATGATGACCTGCAGGCCCTTGATGGCGGTGAACACATACACCGCACCCCAGTAGCCGCCCGCCCGATCGTGGTCTATGACAAACATCAGCCCATCTCCTCGGCTTTGCGCTTTTTCAGCAGGCGGGCGAGTTGGCGCTTGGTCTCGGCGCGGAACTCGGGCCGGTCTTTGGGCACTTCTTCCCAGACGCCGGAGGCATGGCCTGCGCCCACCTCTCCAAAAAAGTCAGACATCGCATCAAAGCGCGCGCGGTTGCCAATCGCCGCCTGGATCACCTGCACCAGCGATCCGGCACCGGCCACGCCCATCAGGGGGCGCGCGGAAATCAGGTTGGTGAAATACAAAGACGGGATGCGCATCTGCTTGGCCTCCTGCACCACGGGCGTGGTACCGATGGCCAGTTGCGGCAAATACTCTTTGACGGCGCTGATGTCCTGCTCCAGCGAGGCGCGAAACTGCACCTGCACGCCCTTGTCCTTGAGCCACTGCGCGTCGGCGGCATTCCAGGGGGTGGACGGGCACGCGGTGCCGACATAGCGCAGGTCGGCACCACACTCCACCAGCAGGCGGCCCACCAACAGTTCAGAACCCTCGTAACCGCTCAGGGTGATGCGGCCCTTGATGGGTTTGGCGGCCAGCATGTTGCTCATGGCCGCAAAGGCCTGGTTGCGGGCCACATCGATCTTGGCCTGTGCCACGCCGCACGCGTTGCCAATGGCTTGCAGCCATGACAGCGTGCCGTCGAGACCGACCGGCGCGGAGCCGACGATGGGCCGGCCTGCGGCTTCAAACTCGCGCACGCTGGCGGTGTAAAACGGGTGAATGGCGGCCACGGCCTGGCAGTCCAGCGCGGCATACAACTCGCGCCATTCGCGGGTGGGCACAACCGGCCCGGCTGCCAGTCCCATCGGTGCCAGCAGGTGCGCAATGCCGACCGGGTCGGCCGGGAACATCTCGCCCAAGAGTGTGACCGTGGGTTTGTCGTTAATGCCACCACGCGGAGCTTGCACCGGACCTTGCATGATTTCCTGGCGGGCGTAGCGCAGCATGGCACCGGCCAGCACGTCCTTGGCCTCGGCATGGGTGGGCACACCAAAGCCGGGCACGTCGATACCGATCACACGCACGCCATTGATTTCCTTGGGCAGCAGTTGCAGCGGCACACCACTGGCTGTGGGCACGCACAAATTGATGATGACGATGGCGTCGTACTGCGCCGGGTCCGCTTGCTCGTGCACAGCTTCGCGAATGTCTTCAAACAGCTTGCCGGTGACCAGCGTCTCGGAGTTGAACGGCACATAGCCGACGCTGCGTTTGGCACCATAGAAATGCGAAGTGAAGGTCAGGCCATACACGCAGCAGGCCGAGCCCGACAAAATCGTGGCCGTGCGGCGCATGCGCAGGCCCACGCGCAGCGAGCCAAAGGCCGGACACATGCTTTGCGGTTGGTCATGCGGGCCAGCTTTTTCATTGCGCGGATAGTCTTTCGCGTACTGCGCCAGCACCTCTGATTTGCCCGCTGCCTTGGCCGCGTTCAGCAGTTGCTCACCACCCGCGTGGCAACCCATGCCGTCGCCTTCCAGCGCAGTCGTTTGCAGCGACTCCTCGGGCACGATAGGAATGACGTGTGGGCTGCGCATCAGGCGGCGTCGTAAACGACTTCCAGGCTGGGTTTGATGACTTCGTGGCGACCCACCATGTCAAACACGGTGGCTGGCTCCAGCACCACATTGCGCCCCACGGTATCCGCGCTGAAAAGGCCTAGCAGTTGGTCTTGCGTTTGCGGCTTGGGTCGCACTGGAGGCGCCTCGCCCACATTGACCGCGAGTTCCTCGAAGAGCGGGCCCCACTCGCCACCGGGGATGCCGATGATTTCGTAGCTGGCGCTCTTGCGGCGGATGTCTTCGTGGGCCGGAATGGCGGCCAGCACCGGGATACCCGCATTTTCGGCAAAGGCTGCGGCCTCGCCGGTGCCATCGTCCTTGTTGATGACCATGCCGGCCACGCCGACATTGCCGCCGAGCTTGCGGAAATACTCCACCGCCGAGCACACGTTGTTGGCCACATACAGCGACTGCAGGTCGTTGCTGGCCACCACAATCACCTTCTGGCACATGTCACGGGCAATCGGCAGGCCAAAGCCGCCGCACACCACATCGCCCAGAAAGTCGAGCAGCACGTAGTCAAAGCCCCAATCGTGGAAACCCAGTTTCTCCAAGGTTTCAAAGCCGTGGATGATGCCGCGACCACCGCAACCGCGCCCCACTTCCGGGCCACCGAGTTCCATGGCAAACACGCCGTCGCGCTTGAAGCACACGTCGCTGATGCTGACCGCCTGTCCGGCCAGTTTCAGGCGCGAAGAGGTTTCAATAATCGTCGGACAGGCCTTGCCGCCAAACAGCAGGCTGGTGGTGTCGCTCTTGGGGTCACAGCCGATGAGCAGCACCTTTTTGCCCTGCTGCGCCATCATGTAACTGAGGTTGGCCAGGGTAAAGCTTTTGCCTATGCCGCCCTTGCCATAAATGGCAATGATCTGCGTCTCCTTGGTTGGCGCACCGGTGTGGACGGGAGGCGGCTCGGAGTCCGCTTCCTGCCGCAGGCGCTCCACAAATTTAAGGGGCTGCTCGGCAGGGGTCGGGGGGTTCGTCATGCGGTGGCACTCCAGTCCAAAATCATCTTCAGGCAGGCGGCATCGCCAAAGGCCACTTCGTAAGCGTCCAGTGCTTTGGCGGGCGATTGTTGGTGCGTGATCAGGCCTTCGAGCGACAGCCTTCCGTTGTGCACCAATTCGGTTACGGCCAGCAAGTCCGGGCGCTTCCATTCCGCGGCGGCGCGGATTTGCGCCTCGCGCATGAAGGCCGGAGCAAATGCAAAGTGCAGGTCGTTTTTGTAAAAGCCAGCCAGCACCACTTCGCCACCCGGGGCCAGGCGCTGAATCAGCGTGTCCAGCAGGTGGGAGTCGCCGCTGACGTCATAAATGGTCTTGTAATCCCGACGTGGGTCGTCTTCCGGATGCACTGCGCTGTATCCCATGCAGCCGGACAGGCGGTGGGCCTGGGTTTCCCAAACCGTAGGTGCCGGTGCGCCGGAGGCCACCGTCATGCGTGCCAGCAAACGGCCGAGCACGCCGTGGCCGACGATCAGGTCCGGCGTGGTAATTTTCTCGCGCTTGCCGCCACCGGCCACCGCGTGGTAGGCCGTGGCGGCCAGAGCCAGCAGCACGGCTTCCTGGCCCAGGCGCTCTTCTACGGCGACCACCCGGTCCTGACTGACAACCAACTGCGAGGCGGTGCCGCCAAACAGGCTGCGCACACCCTGAAAGCAATTGGCGCCGGGAACAAATACGCGCTGGCCTACCTGGAGTGAAGTCGTGTTGCAAACCTTGCTGATGCGCCCCACCGATTCATATCCTGGCACCAGGGGGTAGCCCATGCCCGGAAAGGTCGGCATGGTGCCGTCCCACAGCAGGCGTTCGGTTCCGGTGCTGATGCCGCTGTACTCGACTTGGACTTCGATCTGGCCATCCGCCAATTCAGGCAGCTCCAGCGATTGAAGGGAAAGTTGCTGAGGGCGCTGAAAAACAATGGCTTGGGCGTTCATAGATTCATTTTTAAACTTACATGTAAATGTGTCAATGAAAATTTACATATTTATTTTGAGGATACCGCGCTGACAGTGCCTGGCTTGCGGGCAATCAGGATGCGGGTGTGGATTGGCATGGCGTTGGGCAGCAGTTCGACATGCACAAAACCGCAATCCCGCAACATGCGGCTCAGTTCGGCGGGCGTGCGCAAACGACCGGCGCCCATGGCCAGCAAATAGAAGTGGAAATAGGCGTCGCCGCTAGCGCTGGCATCCGCACCGCTTTCCTGGGCCATAGGTTCTGCCAGTACCAGGGTGCCGCCCACAGGCAGTGCCGAATAGATTTTGCGAAAGATGGTGCGCACGCCGTCATCCGGGTGGTCGTGGGCCACACGAATCAGGGTCACCAAATCAGCCCCCAAGGGCAACTCGTCCTGGAAGAAGCTGCCTGCGTGGTATTGCACCGGCGCCTGCAGGCCCAGCGCGGCATGGTTGCTTCGGGCCAGCGCCAACACCTGCGGCAGGTCAAAGAGCTTGAATTGCAGGTGCGGATGGCGGCGTGCCAATTCCGCAACAAAACGCCCCTTGCCAGCGCCCACATCCAGCACGCAGGTGGTGTCGCCAAAGGGAACGGTGTGCAGCACCTCCTCGACGACAAAGGTTTGCGACGCGGCCATCAGCTCCGAATAGCGGTCCACGTAACCGGCATCGGCAGACTTGACCTGCTCCTGTGTATCGGCATGGGCATAGGGCCAGTAGTCAGCCATGCGGCCGCTCCAGGCATTGCGCAAAAACTCGGTCGGCTCAGCCATGTCGCGGTACAGCAGGCTGTTGTGCTCGATCATGGCGCGTATGCCCTCGTGCGCCGCAATCGGCGCGCCCAGCGGCCCCAGACCAATACGCTCACGGCTGCGGGGTTCGAGCAAATTGAGCGACACCGCCGACAGCACCAGGCGCTGCAGCGCCGCCGTGGACAGTTGGGTGCGGGCGGCCAGTTCTTCCAGAGTGACGGGCGCCTGCCGAACGATGGTGAAGATATTCAGCCGCACGCAGGAAAGCAACACCTGCGAATACACAAATCCCGACATGATGTCGAATATCTGCGTGGTTCTGCGCCGCATAAACCAGCGCGACAGCGGGTTCGACAAGGCCCAGCGATGCAGGCGAGGATGGGTCAGCCACCGGTCCATCCGGTCGTGAATGCCATCCATCCATGTTGAGTCACCCATCGCCACATTGGGCGTGTGAGCCAGATCCAAATTGTGCACGCCGCGATCCGTTTCTTTTGCGGTTGATCAGGCGAAGATCGCGCGTGCTGCAGCGGCATCGCGCTGGCGCACAGCGACGCAGGCCGCACTGGGAACCAGGCGTTCGGCCTCGCGGCGCACCAATTGCTGCAGCATGTCCCGGCAGGTGCAGGCCGGCACACTGGCGACGGCGGCTTCCATGAGCGACTGGAAATAATCCACCGCGCCGCCCAAACCCAGTTCGGTTGCCGCACTGGGACGCGCATGCAGCGCATCCTGGCCGCAAGGCTTTCCGAGCCCGGCACTTTGCCCCACCACGTCGCGGATGTCATCGGCCACCTGATAGGCCTCGCCCAAATTGGCACCCAAAGCCACCCAGGGCTGCGGGTCACTGGCGCAAGCCAGCGCACCTGCGCAGGTGGAAGCCACGAACAGGGCGCCGGTCTTGGCGCGCTGGTATTGGCCCAGGTCGGCTTTGACTTCGCATTCCCAGGCCTGCCCGGCGACTATGCCGTTGGGCAGTCCGACGCCTGTGGTCAGGTTCTGCATCAAGGCCACCAAGCGGGCGGGGAAAGGATGTCCCGCATTGAGCAGCACCTGATAGGCCATCACGATGAGTGCGTCCCCTGCCAACAGGGCCAATGGTTCGCCGAACTCCTTGTGCACCGTCGGCCTGCCACGCCGCGTGTCGGCATCGTCAAAGGCCGGCATGTCGTCGTGCACCAGAGACGCGCAATGCATCAACTCCACCGCACTGGCCGCCGCGTTGGTCAGTTCCTGCAGATCATCACCACAGGCTATCGCCACCGCCATCACCAATTGCGGCCGAATACGGGCCCCGCCTGAAAAAACTGCATGGCGCATGGCCGACACCAGGCGGGGTGGAGCCTCTTTGCCCACCGCACCCTCGAAGCACTGAACCAGAGATTTTTCAGAACGAGCAAACAAACTCATAACCATCTCCCGCCGTAAAAGTGTCATGTAAGGTTTACAACAATTGGTGTCAATATATACACGCCGTCTTCTTTGTCAACCGGTAGTTACATGGATGGTTTGGCAGTTTCCAATGCAATACAAACTTATTCTCAGAATGAGATTCAAGCGAAAACTGCACTTTTCGCAGCCGGGATTGGCATCGCACAAGGCTTTTTATGCGATGAACACAGCAAATGTGTAAACTTAAATTTACGTTTATTGGTGTGCTTTTGATTTGGCTCAACATCTTGCAACCGATGGCCTCTACATTGGCGACTCGGATTGCCGGAATGGCCATATAAAAAAGGAGATGAGATGAAAATTGTGTTTGTCCACCCCAACTACCACTCCGGTGGCGCTGAAATTGCCGGCAACTGGCCACCCGCCTGGGTGGCTTATCTAACCGGCTACCTCAAGTCCGGCGGTTACAACGACATCGTGTTTCTGGACGCCATGACCAACAACATGACAGACGAGCAGTTGCGTCAACGACTGGTGGAGCTCAAGCCCGACGTGGTGGGCTGCACCGCGATCACGCCTTCGATCTACAAGGCTGAGCAGGTGCTGGATTTGTGCAAACAGATCGATCCGAAAATTGTCACGGTGCTGGGTGGAATTCACGCCACCTTCATGTATCCGCAGGTGCTCAAAGAAGCCCCCTGGATTGATGCCATCGTGCGTGGCGAGGGTGAACAAATCTTCCTGAACCTGGTCAAAGCCATCGACTTGGGCGACTGGCCGGCAAAGCGAGCCTCAGTGGAAGGCATCGCCTACCTTGAAGACGGCAAGGTGATAGCCACTGCGGCAGCGCCAACCATCAAGGATCTGGACAGCATCACCCCCGACTGGGCCATTCTGGAATGGGAAAAATACATCTACATCCCCATGAACCGGCGCGTGGCGATTCCCAACTTTGCGCGCGGCTGCCCGTTTACCTGCAGCTTTTGCAGCCAATGGAAGTTCTGGCGGGATTACCGCATCCGCGACCCCAAAAAGGTGGTGGACGAAATCGAAGGATTGGTGCGCAACCACAACGTGGGCTTCTTCATCCTGGCCGACGAGGAGCCCACCATCCACCGCAAGAAGTTCATCGCCTTTTGCGAGGAATTGATTGAGCGCAATCTGCCAGTGCTGTGGGGCATCAACACCCGCGTCACCGACATCCTGCGCGACGAAAAATTGCTGCCAATGTTTCGCAAGGCAGGGCTGGTGCACGTCAGCCTGGGAACCGAGGCCGCAGCCCAGCTCAAGCTGGACCGCTTCAACAA
>CANFNO010000028.1 GCA_947447845.1 Burkholderiales bacterium
GCCACGCACTAGTGCGCCGGCCAAGTGCAGTTCTTCAAGCGTGCTGTGCGGGCTCACCAGTGCACCGATTGACTTAGCGCCGTGGCTGGTCTTGATCTGCTTAAGGCCGTTAGCAACGTATTCCAGTGCGGTCTGCCAGTCAACGGTTTTCCACTCGCCGCCTTGCTTGAGCATGGGTGCGGTTAGACGCTCGTCACTGTTTAGCGCTTCGTAAGAGTAGCGGTCACGATCGGCGATCCAGCATTCGTTGACGTCTTCGTTTTCCAACGGGACAACACGCATGACCTTATTGTTTTTGACCTGAACAATCAGGTTAGCGCCTGTGGAATCATGGGGACTGACCGACTTGCGACGCGATAGCTCCCAAGTGCGGGCGCTGTAGCGGAAAGGCTTGCTGGTCAGTGCGCCCACCGGGCAGATGTCAATCATGTTGCCAGACAATTCCGAATCGATGGTCTGGCCAATAAAGGTTTCGATTTCGGCATGCTCGCCGCGATGGGACATGCCTAATTCCATCACCCCGGCGACTTCCTGGCCGAATCGGACGCAGCGCGTGCAATGAATGCAACGGCTCATTTCTTCCATCGAAATCAGGGGACCGACATCCTTGTGAAAGACCACGCGCTTTTCTTCTTCGTAGCGCGAAGACGACGCACCGTATCCTACAGCCAAGTCCTGCAATTGGCATTCACCACCCTGGTCACAAATGGGGCAATCCAGCGGATGATTAATAAGCAAAAACTCCATCACCGACTGTTGCGCCTTAATTGCCTTGTCGCTCTTGGTGCGAACAATCATTCCCTGTGTCACAGGGGTGGCGCATGCGGGCATGGGCTTGGGCATCTTCTCCACATCCACCAAGCACATGCGGCAGTTTGCGGCAATGCTGAGCTTCTTGTGGTAACAAAAGTGGGGAATGTAGGTTCCAGCTTTGTCAGCAGCATGCATCACCATGCTGCCCTCAGAGATTTCTACTTTCTTACCGTCGAGTTCAATTTCAATCATTTGGTAACTCGTTTATGCGGTGACTGTGACCGCGCAGGTCTTGTGCTCAATATGGTGCACAAATTCATGCCGGAAGTGCTTGATCATGGCGCGAACTGGCATGGCAGCTGCATCGCCCAAGGCGCAGATCGTACGGCCCATGATGTTTTCGGCCACGTTATCCAACAAGTCCAGATCGGCAGTGCGCCCCTGACCGCCTTCGATGCGATCAACCACGCGCGACAACCAACCCGTACCTTCTCGGCAGGGTGTGCACTGGCCGCAGGACTCGTGTGCGTAAAAGTAGCTCAGACGCTGCAGGGCCTTGACCATGCATCGGCTGTCGTCGATGACGATGACTGCGCCAGAGCCCAGCATGGATCCAGCTTTGGCGATGGAGTCGTAGTCCATAGTGCATTCCATAATGATGGATGCGGGCAAGACTGGTGATGATGACCCCCCGGGAATAACAGCCTTGAGCGTGCGACCCTTGCGCACGCCGCCAGCGAGCTCTAGCAGCTTGGCAAAGGGCGTCCCCATAGGCACTTCGTAGTTGCCGGGAAGCTCCACATCACCACTGACGGAATAGATCTTGGTGCCACCATTGTTGGGTTTGCCACATTCCAGATAAGCCTGGGCACCGTTGCGGATAATCCATGGGACTGCCGCAAATGTTTCAGTGTTGTTGATTGTGGTGGGCTTGCCATACATGCCAAAACTGGCGGGAAATGGTGGTTTGAAACGGGGTTGACCCTTCTTACCCTCAAGGGATTCCAGTAACGCTGTTTCTTCACCACAGATGTAGGCACCAAAACCGTGAGCGGCATGCAACTGGAAGTTGAACTCGCTACCAAGAATCTTGTCTCCCAGGTAACCGGCAGCCCGGGCTTCTTCCAGCGCCTCTTCAAAGCGCTCGTAGGATGCAAAAATTTCACCGTGGATATAGTTGTAACCTACGGTCACGCCCATGGCATAGGCGGCAATGATCATGCCTTCAATCACGATGTGCGGATTGAACTGAAGAATGTCACGGTCCTTGCATGTGCCCGGCTCACCTTCGTCCGAGTTGCAAACAAGATACTTCTGGCCGGGGAACTTGCGGGGCATAAAGCTCCACTTCAAACCCGTAGGGAAACCAGCACCACCACGACCGCGCAGTGCTGATTCTTTCACCGTAGCAATCACCTGATCCTGGGTCATGCCCGCAACACCGGTTTCTGCGTTCGGTTCCGAACCATCCTTGCCCAAAACCTTGCGCAGAGCCTGGTAGCCACCACGCGCTTCATAGTCTTTGAGGCGCCAGTTGGTCCCGGTCAGTCCGGCATAAATCTGCGGATTGATGTGGCGGTCATGAAAACAGGTCTGCACGCCAGTGGCGGCAAATTGGTCAATGATGTCCTGTGCGCTCATGCCTTGCCTTCCGCGGCACGGATGCCGTCTACCAACTGGTCCAGCTTTTCGTCCGTCATGAAGCTGCACATCTTGCGGTCATTTACCAGCAGCACGGGAGAATCGGCGCAGGCGCCCAGACACTCGGCTTGCTGCAAGGTGAAAAGTCCATCGGATGTGGTTTCCCCCATATGGATACCCAGCTTCTTTTCCAGGTGGTGCAAGGCCCTTTGGCCATCTCGCAACTGGCAAGGCAGATTGGTGCAAACATTGAGCTTGAACTTGCCAACCGGGCGCTGGTTGTACATGTTGTAAAAGGTGGTTACCTCGTGCACCGCCATCGGTGCCATACCGAGGTAGTCGGCCACTTCTTGTTCACTCTCCGCACTGACATAACCCAGCTCATGCTGGACAAGACCAAGGCATGCCATCACGGCAGATTGCTTCTGGTCAGCGGGATACTTAGCAACTTCTTTGTCGAAGCGCGCTTTGGTAGCGTCGGAGATCATCGATCAATCTCTCCAAAAACAATATCAATAGTTCCAATGACAGCGACGGCATCGGCGATCATGTGGCCACTGGCCAACTCGTTGAGACCAGACAAATGTACAAAGCCCGGAGGACGAATTTTCAAGCGATACGGCTTGTTTGCTCCATCACTGACGATGTAAATGCCAAACTCGCCTTTAGGGTGCTCGACTGCTGCATAGGCTTCACCCTCAGGTACCCGAAAGCCTTCAGAAAACAATTTGAAGTGGTGTATCAACTCTTCCATGCTGGTCTTCATTGACTCACGGGACGGAGGTGCCACTTTGTGGTTGTCGGTAATGACCGGACCTGGGTTTTCACGAAGCCATTTCACACACTGCTTGATCAGTTCGTTGGACTGCTTCATCTCTTCCATACGTACCAGATAGCGGTCGTACACATCTCCAGTTTTGCCAACCGGAATGTCGAAGTCCAATTGGTCATACACATCGTAGGGCTGCTTCTTGCGCAAGTCCCAAGCAATCCCAGAGCCGCGCAACATGGGACCGGTAAATCCCATGTTCAAAGCACGTTCTGGCGTGACGATACCGATATCCACTGTACGCTGTTTCCAAATGCGATTATCGGTCAACAAGGTGTGGTACTCAGCCAAACAGGCCGGGAAGCGTGTGGTGAAGTCTTCTATGTAATCGAGCAGGGAACCCTTCCGATTTCGATTGAGCTCTTCAACGCCTTTGGCGTTGCGGACCTTGCTCGCCTTGAACTGCGGCATCGTTTCTGGCAGATCACGGTACACACCACCTGGACGAAAATAGGCCGCATGCATGCGCGCGCCGCTGGCGGCCTCATACATGTCAAACAGATCTTCGCGTTCACGGAAGGTGTAGATGAGAATGGTTGAACTTCCCAAGTCATTTCCGTGTGAGCCCAGCCACATCAGGTGATTCAGCAAGCGGGTAATTTCTGCAAACATCACACGGATGTACTGCGCGCGAATTGGCACATCTATGCCCAGCAACTTTTCGATTGCAAGGCAGTAGGCATGCTCGCTGCACATCATGGACACGTAATCCAGCCTGTCCATATAGGGTAGTGACTGAATGTATGTCTTGGTTTCAGCCAGCTTTTCAGTGGCCCGATGCAAAAGGCCAATGTGCGGGTCAGCACGCTGGATGACTTCGCCATCGAGTTCGAGCACCAAACGCAGCACACCGTGTGCCGCCGGATGCTGCGGACCAAAGTTGAGGGTGTAGTTCTTGATTTCAGCCATGCGTCAATCTGCCTATTGCAGGCCCCCATAGTTATCTTCGCGAATCACACGCGGTGTGATTTCACGCGCTTCAATGGTGACCGGTTGGTACACCACGCGCGCCTGTTCGGCGTCGTAACGCATTTCCACATGGCCTTCGGCCGGAAAATCCTTGCGGAAAGGGTGCCCAATGAAACCGTAATCAGTAAGAATTCGGCGCAAGTCCTCGTGGCCTTCAAACACGATGCCAAACAGATCAAAAGCTTCGCGCTCAAACCAGTTGGCCGTAGTCCAGATCTTGCTGACCGATGCAACAACCGGCATCGCGTCATCAGCCGCAAAAACCTTCAGCCGCAAACGCTGATTCAGCGCTACCGACAATAGATGAACCACCACGCAAAAACGTGAGCCTTGGTAGTCACCGTTTTTGTATTCCAGGTAATCTACACCGCACAAATCAATCAGCTGCTCAAATTGGCAACCGGCTGTATCACGCAAAAGTTGCGCAACTGCCAAGTAGTCAGCGGCAGCCACATGAGCCGTCACTTCACCTAATGCAATTTCAATCTTTTGGACCTTATCACCCAAAACCGCAATGACTGCGTCGCGGGTCGCGTCAGGGCGCACGGAAAATGTTGTCATGCTGCTCCTTTAGGCCCGCGCAATGGTCTGGGTACGTCGAATTTTTAGCTGGAGTTGCATGATTCCGTAAATCAATGCTTCCGCGGTTGGCGGGCAACCAGGTACATAGACATCAACGGGAACAATTCGATCGCAACCACGCACCACGGAGTAGCTGTAGTGATAATAGCCACCACCATTTGCACAGGAACCCATGCTTATTACCCAACGCGGCTCCGACATCTGGTCATAGACCTTACGAAAGGCCGGGGCCATTTTGTTGGTCAAGGTACCAGCAACTATCATCAAATCAGATTGGCGCGGACTTGCACGAAACACCTCGGCACCAAATCGACTCAAGTCATATCTGGCACAGGCAGCATGCATCATTTCCACCGCACAACAGGCCAGACCGAAGGTCATGGGCCAAACGGATCCGGTTTTGGCCCAGTTCATCACCGAGTCGTAACTCGTTGTGACAAAGCCTTCTTTGAGTACACCTTCAATCATCTGATTACTCCCAGTCGAGGGCGCCTTTTTTCCACATATAGATAAATCCGATTGTGAGTACACCCACAAATTCGAGGCCAATCAGAAAGCCCATCAAACCTGTCTCCTTAAGCGTTACAGCCCACGGAAAGAGAAAAGCGGTTTCCAAGTCAAACAGAATGAACAAAATGGCCACCAAGTAGTAGCGCACATCAAACTTCATGCGGGCATCTTCAAATGCCTCGAAGCCACACTCATAAGGGGAATTTTTTGCCGCATCCGGGCGATTGGGACCCAGAACGTAACCGATGACCTGAGGCGCAACACCGATGCCGATGCCGACCAAGATGAACAAGAGGACGGGAAGATATTGATCGAGGTTCATCTTTTGATCTGATCGCCGTAAATTGCGAGCACCAGCAAAAATACTGGTGCTCCATTAAAAATCTGGTGCCGTCGGCGAGACTCGAACTCGCACAGCTTTCGCCACTACCCCCTCAAGATAGCGTGTCTACCAATTTCACCACGACGGCGGCTTATTTTGCCGAACTTGCCTGAGGAGCCTTGCGGCTTTTTGCTTATTCGGCGCACTAGAGTTTACCCTGAATTCCCCCCGCTATTTGTAGGGTGAAGCTATTTACTTCGCTGGAATTTGCGCAGCACCGGATGCCGGAACCGCTGGCGTAACAGGGACCACGTTAGCGGCTGGAGCGGCAGGTACTGCGGACTCAAGGACGCTTCCGGAACTGCTTGGACGCAAATTGCCAAAATAGGCCAAGGCCAAGGTGCACACAAAGAATACCGTGGCTAGCACGGCTGTGGTTCGAGACAAAAAATTCGCGCTGCCACTCGCACCAAACAAGCTACCCGAGCCGCCACTGCCAAATGCAGCCCCCATGTCCGCACCTTTGCCGTGCTGCACCAGAATCAGACCAATCATAGCCAAGGCCGACAACATCTGAACCGTCAAAATAATCGTTACTACTGCGCTCATGCTTCACTCCTAATTCGTTAACAAACTCCAGCACGCTTTAGCGAGCTGCAGCAATGATGGATAAAAAATCGGCCGCCTTCAGCGCCGCACCGCCCACCAGACCGCCATCGATATCCGGTTGCGCCAGCAGTTGCTGGGCGTTGGCCGCATTCATGCTGCCGCCGTAAAGGATGTGAACGCGGTCAGCCTTTTCACTGGCGGCATGCAACTGTGCTCGGAGCACCGCATGCACGTGTTGCGCCATTTCCGGTGTAGCGGTCTTGCCTGTGCCAATGGCCCAGACAGGCTCATATGCCACCACAATTTCGCTAATGCAATGCCCGTTGGCATGGATCACCGCAGCAAGTTGGCGCTTTACCACCTCTTCGGTGCGCCCTGCATCGCGCTCGGCCAAGGTCTCGCCCACGCATACGATAGGTGTAATACCAGCCGCCAATGCGCGAGTTGCCTTGGTGGCAACGATTGCGTCGGTTTCGCCATGGTACTGACGACGCTCCGAATGCCCAACAATGGCATATCGGGTCCCAAATTCCTTCAACATAGCGGCAGAGATCTCTCCCGTATAGGCGCCCGACTCAAATGCTGACACGTCCTGAGAACCCATGGCAATACCTGTGCCACTAACAATCGCCTGCACCTGCGACAGGTAAATCGCGGGCGCGCAAACCGCGACCAAACAGTTCCAGTCCTTTGACTGGGCCAGAAGTGCCTGCAGCAGGGCCGCGTTGGACTCTGCCGAGCCATTCATCTTCCAGTTACCGGCAATCAGTTTTTTCTTCATGCTGTTCTCCAATTCAAAACAATTTTGCCTACATGTTGGTTGGATTCCATCAGAGCATGCGCAGCGGCAGCTCCGCTTCCGGTCGCCTGTGTTGCATCCTCTGCAGAAAATACGCTGTGAATCACCGACTTGATGCGGCCGCTTTCCAACAATGGCCACACCTTAGCCTTACACGCCTGGGCTATCGCACGCTTGAAGGCAACCGGTCGCACACGAAGTGTAGATCCCGTAATGGTCAGGCGATTGCGCATGACCAAACCGGCATTGACTTCACTGTTGACACCACCCTGCACAGCAATGATGACCAAACGGCCATCCTCAGCCAGGCAACGAAGCTCACGGGCGACGTAGTCACCCGCCACCATATCAAGCACAACATCAACGCCACGACCTTCGGTCAAGCGCTTCACCTCGGCCTCAAAGTCCTGTGTGCGGTAGTTGATGGCATGGTCTGCACCCAAAGCGCGAATCGCTTCGCACTTGGCATCGCTACCGGCTGTGGCGATCACTTTGGTTCCCATAGCCTTGGCCAATTGAATTGCAGTGACGCCAATGCCACTGGTGCCACCCTGAACCAGTAGCGTTTCTCCAGCGACCAATCGTCCCCGGTCAAACACGTTGCTCCAGACAGTAAAGATAGTTTCCGGCAGGCAAGCTGCCTCGACGTCAGTTAATCCGTCTGGTACCGGCAGACACTGTGCCACCGGCGCAACGCAGTACTCAGCGTAACCGCCTCCCGCCACCAACGCACAGACCCGGTCACCGACTTTCAGTCCGGCCGCCTCCATCGCTCCCGCATCACCGCTAACAATGGCTCCTGCTACTTCCAGACCAGGAATATCCGATGCTCCAGCAGGAGCCGGGTAATGTCCTGCACGCTGCAATACATCAGGGCGATTTACGCCGCTGGCACTGACTCGCAAGCACAACTCCCCCGTGCCAGCGATTGGCATAGGTCTCTCGGCCAGACGCAATACATCCGGACCACCAAAGGAAGCAATTTCAATGACTTTCATGGGCTTATCGATCAAACGCCATCTGCGCAAGTCGCGCAAATGGCGTCTACGCCTATGCGTTGAATGCCTTAACCTTGTTGATCGTGTGAAGGACGGTCAAGCAAAGCTTTCATGGACAGCTTGATGCGACCCTTCTCATCCGTTTCCATGACCTTGACCTTAACGATCTGGCCTTCGGACAGGTAGTCAGAAACCTTCTCCACGCGCTCATGGGCGATCTGGCTGATGTGCAGAAGTCCGTCTTTACCGGGCAACAGGTTAACCAGGGCGCCGAAGTCCAGAATCTTGGTGATCGGGCCTTCGTAAACCTTGCCAATTTCCACTTCAGCTGTGATCTGCTCGATGCGGCGCTTGGCCTCTTCCGCCTTGGCTGGATCAGCCGACGCGATGGTGATGGTGCCATCTTCCTCGATGTTGATCTGGGTGCCGGTTTCTTCGGTCAGCGCACGGATGACCGAGCCGCCCTTGCCGATCACGTCACGGATCTTCTCGGGATTAATCTTCATCGTGAACAGGCGTGGAGCGAAGTTGGACACTTCGGTCTTTGCTTCCGACATGGCTTCCTGCATCTTGCCCAGAATGTGCATACGTGCTTCCTTGGCCTGGGCCAGAGCAACTTGCATGATTTCTTTGGTAATGCCCTGGATCTTGATGTCCATCTGTAGAGCAGTAATACCGTTGGTGGTACCGGCTACCTTGAAGTCCATGTCGCCCAGGTGATCTTCATCGCCCAAGATGTCGGTCAGCACCGCAAAGCGGTTGTCTTCCTTGATCAGGCCCATGGCGATACCGGCCACGTGCGCCTTCATGGGAACGCCAGCATCCATCAGCGACAGGCAGCCGCCGCAGACCGAAGCCATGGAAGAAGAACCATTGGACTCGGTGATTTCCGACACCACACGCATGGTGTATGGAAAGTCTTCCTTGTTCGGGAGGCATGCAACCAGTGCGCGCTTGGCCAGACGTCCATGGCCAATTTCGCGGCGCTTTGGCGTACCCACACGCCCGGTTTCGCCGGTGGCGAAGGGAGGCATGTTGTAGTGCAGCATGAAGCGGTCTTCGTAATCGCCGCTCAAAGCGTCAATACGCTGGGCATCGCGCTCAGTGCCAAGTGTGGTGACCACCAGAGCCTGGGTTTCGCCGCGTGTGAACAGGGCAGAACCGTGGGTGCGTGGCAGCACGCCGTTGCGGATTTCAATGGGGCGAACGGTGCGCGTGTCGCGGCCGTCAATTCGGGGCTCTCCAGCCAAAATCTGGCTGCGCACAATCTTGGCTTCAATTTCGAACAACAGGCCTTCGATAGCCACGCTATCAAACGAAGCGCCGTCTGCCTTCAGAGCAGCCATGACTTCAGAGTACGCGGCGCGGCAAGCTTGCGTGCGGGCTTGCTTGTTGCGGATTTGGTAAGCAGCGACCAATTTATCTTTGGCCAGGCCGTCGATCTTGGCGATCAGGGCTTCGTCCTTGGCTGGGGCTTTCCAGTCCCACACCGGCTTGCCTGCGTCACGCACGAGTTCGTGAATGGCGTTGATGGCGATATTGCCCTGCTGGTGGCCGTAGACAACGGCACCCAGCATGATTTCTTCGGACAGCTGTTGCGCTTCGCTTTCCACCATCAACACTGCGGCTTCGGTACCAGCAACCACCAGATCAAGAACCGAACTCTTGCGAGCAGTTTGACCGGGATTGAGCACGTATTCGCCATTGACATAACCGACGCGGGCTGCGCCGATAGGACCGCTAAAGGGCACGCCCGACACTGACAGCGCAGCGCTAACAGCAATCATGGCGGCGATGTCTGCATCAACTTCAGGGTTCAACGACACGGTGTGCACCACAACGTGCACTTCGTTAAAGAAGCCTTCGGGGAACAGAGGGCGGATCGGGCGGTCGATGAGGCGACTGGTCAGCGTCTCAAACTCGCTGGGGCGGCCTTCGCGTTTGAAAAAGCTGCCGGGGATCTTACCTGCGGCGTAGCTCTTTTCGAGGTAATCAACCGTCAGGGGAAAGAAGTCCTGGCCGGCCTTGCCTTCGGTGCGGGCGACAACTGTGGCCAACACAACGGTGCCATCCATGTCCAGCAGCACAGCGCCGGTGGACTGACGGGCGATTTCGCCGGTTTCCATGGTGACCGTGTGCTGGCCCCATTGGAAAGTCTTACTCACTTTTTTGAACATCGTCATTTTGCTTTTCTCCATTGATTTCGGAAATGAAATGGGAGGTACTGGCCACCTCACCCAAGCCCGGATTCAACGTTACAGTCCACGATGCCATTCCAGCGGCACTTGCGTCAAATGACGCTGGAATGACACAGCTTCGCTCTGTTTTTGCTGTCTCCGAAGTAAAAAACGCCTGAGCTAGTGTCCTAACTCAGGCGCTCAATCTAATCTATCGTTCGCTTATTTGCGCAGACCCAACTTGGCGATCAGCGCGGTGTAACGGTCAGCGTCCTTGTCCTTCAAGTAGTCCAGCAACTTACGGCGACGGCTCACCATACGCAACAGACCGCGACGACCGTGGTGATCCTTGGCATGGGTTTTGAAGTGGGGTGTAAGTTCGTTGATACGGGCAGTCAGCAGTGCGACTTGCACTTCTGGGGAGCCGGTATCACCGACGCTTCGGGCGTTGTCTTTTACAACGGTGGCTTTAATGCTAGATGCAATCATTTTTTCTTCCTTTATAGGGAAACTCACTCCATTGAGTGACCCCCGGTTGATGAACTTGCGTCGGATGCTGGAACTGCTCCCGACGTGCGCCTTGCGGTATGCAAAGCCTGTAAATTATAGCCGAGCCGGAAAACCTGGCCAAATTGCCGGTTCCAGCGAGGTCTCTAAATTGTGCAAGGCCACTCGACGTGGCGTCGCGAGATGATCCTTTTTTGGGGATTTTCAAGCCCCTCTCCAATAATAGAAAATCAAAATATTTTCTTGAAAAAGTCTTGAGTGGGCGCAGTTTAGGAGCAAGCGACGCTCAAGGTGAGTGCCGCTCTGATCATTAGGAGTTCACCATGCTTTTTACTAGCACCCACCCAACTTTGCGCCGCAATGCATTCATCCAACCCAACGGCTCTCTGGAGCGCTTCATGAGCGATGCCCGGGCTGAGTTCAGCCAGCCCACGACAAAGTACAAGCATGACGATGCCGCCTTCCACCTGACGCTGGACATTCCCGGAGTTTCCAAGGAACAACTGTCCATCTCAATTGAGGGGCCAGTAGTGCGCATCCAGAGCCGCGAAGGCGCAACTCGCCCATATCGCGCTGCCTACGAACTGCCACTGGACATTGACCCTTCATTGAGCGAGGCCACATTGGAAAACGGAGTTTTGGCACTTAAGCTGGCGAAAAGATTACCCAAGAGTCAAGCTACTGAAATCACCATCCAATAAGGATCTTCAGAGCGCATTCAGCGGCCAGCGCGGCTTGACATCAAAGGAATAGCTCGCGCTGGCTTGCTGGGAGCCACTTTGAAGCCGCATGGCGGCAGCCAAGGCGATCATGGCGCCGTTGTCTGTGCACAAATGCAACTCCGGGTAGTGCACCCGCACATTGCGCTTGGCACAAGCTTCGTTCAACTGCGCGCGCAAGTGGCGATTGGCACCCACGCCGCCTGCAACCACCAGTCGTGTTAACCCGGTCTCCTTGAGCGCCGTCATCGACTTTTTGACTAGCACCTCAATGATGGCGGCCTGTGTAGAGGCCGCCAAATTACATTGTTGCTCCCTCGGCAGTTCGTCAAAGGTGCCCACGCCCTCAGACGCAATCATTTTTTGCGACTGAACCAAAACAGCCGTTTTGAGGCCTGCAAATGAAAAGTCCAGATTGCCACTGTGCAACAGGGGTCTAGGCAGAGCGTAGGCCTTCGGGTTACCTTCTTCGGCCATACGTGCCAGCAACGGCCCCCCCGGATAGGCCAAGCCCATGAGCTTGGCAGACTTGTCGAATGCCTCCCCTGCAGCATCATCTATGGATTCGCCTAAAAGTGCATAGTGCCCAACTCCATCCACGCGCATCAATTGGGTATGACCACCGGAAACTAACAACGCCACAAATGGAAAACTGGGTGGATCGGCGCTCAAAAATGGCGACAACAAATGCCCTTCCAAATGGTGGACACCGATAACAGGTTTACCCAGGGAAGCCCCCAACGCACAGGCTACACCGGCACCCACTAACAAAGCCCCCGCCAAACCTGGGCCGCGTGTGTACGCCACCACGTCAATATCAGAAAGTCGGCAGTTTGCGGTTGTCAGTACTTCCTGAGTCAAGGGCAGCACCCGTCGAATATGGTCCCGACTCGCCAATTCAGGCACCACGCCGCCAAATGCTTGGTGCATTTCAATCTGGCTATATAAAGCGTGAGCCAATAGACACGGAATTTGCTCGGACCCCTCAGCGTATTGCACTAAGGCAACACCC
Organism: Burkholderiales bacterium; assembly: GCA_947447845.1. The sequence goes on from CANFNO010000028.1 coordinate 12,428, forward strand.
GTTTCATCGCACGAAGACTCAATTCCTAACATCAACAACTTTTGCACCATAGGGTTGAGAGTTTAGAGTACGACATGGATAACCAAATTGAGTCCCTAGAACGCGCAACCCTGGATGCAGTGGCGCCTGCAACTATTGAGTCTTTTGCAGGCTGGTTACTACCTTTTGACTCCACCACAATAGGACGCGCAATCAGTGCGGTTCCACTACACCACGATAGTACTAATCTTGCATCGATAGAGGAAATCGAATCGCTGTACACGCAACGTGGTTACAAGGCGCAATTCAGGGTCGCTGATGTTTTCGGCCTAAATGGCGTACACATGGCTCTGCGTAACC
>CANFNO010000029.1 GCA_947447845.1 Burkholderiales bacterium
CGCACCCACGCCAGCCCGGACAGCGACTTGAGCCAGATGGAAAAGAAGCTGGATGCGCAAATTACCGACAGCCTGAACGATTTCCGCGACAAACGGGATGCCCAATCGGTAGAGTTGGCGCGCAGCCTGTACGGCCCGCAAGGGCTTGGTTTCTGGTTCAAACCGGATGCACCAGACGCCGAGGTGGCCCACGCGCGGGCCCAGGTCGATATTGAAAAAGCACGCCAGACAGTGCTGAAAACCATTACAAAAGGTGGCCTGCCCGAAGCGGTGTGCCGCATTGTGGTGGCCGGCATGATCTCCATCGGTTCCTTTGAGCGTCGCAGTCTGCGTCTGGCGCGTCTGTTGACACTGCTGCCGCAAGCGGAACGCAGTGCCATACCGGCCAATGTGAATTGGGTGCAACTGATGAAGGAGCAAGCCCGCATTGCGGCCGTGGCGCCGGTCGAGGCTTTGAATGCACTGGAGCAGATGCTGCCCGATGCGCCCCGTCGTGAATTGGCTCTGGCCATCGCCGCTGCCGTGATGATGATCGAACCCACACTGTCCAATCCACGCTCTGAAATCATCGAGTTTTTGATCGGCACCTTGGGCGTCGATCCTGAGCGAGTGATCGGCCTGGCCAAGGTGCTGACCGACTCGGTGGGCAAGACTGCCGCTTCAAAAGTTCCCGCAAAGGCGGCGGTAAAGCAGGTTAAGAAGCCAGCCGCAAAGCCCAAAGCCAAACGCCCTGCCAAATAGTCGTCGACAGGTCATTCACCAGCCATCCACGTTTACGCGCGAAGGCTGAATGGCGCGCCGTCAAGGCTCGCTCAAAGAGACTCCAGACTGGCGCAAATAGCTTTGCACTTCTTTGCTGATGGGGCCCAGTGCACGGGCCTTGGCCGCTAACTCTGAAGCATTGGCGGCTTGCCCCAAAGCCGCCTGAGAGACTGCCGCACCCAGCAACCAGCGCTGCTCGTTCGGGCGTATTTGCAGGGCCGCGGTGTAGGCGCGCACGCTATCCTGGTGGCGTCCCAAACGCTGTGCAGCATTTCCACGCAGGGCCCAGGCATCAGCGTCCTGGCCGAGATAGGACTCCAATCGGGACAAACCGTCCAAGGCGGCCTGCGGTCTGCTATTGGCAATTTGCATGCGTGCCTGTTCGCGCGCGAGCGTTGCCAGCAGTTGCGCATTCGCACCCGTAGGCGACGAACCGGCAGTGCGTTCAGCAAGTACCAGGGCTTGCTGCAGCAGCTCGCTGGCGGCGTCATGCGAGCCTGCATTCCAAAGGCTCTGCGCCTGTGCCAAGGCCTCGCGTCCGGCCTGCAATTGACGCGCCGATCCGCCCTGCTGCGGCTCAGCATTGGCACCGGTGCTGTTGGCGGTTGTAGATCCCGTTACAGCGGCCGTACTTACCGGAGCAGCGGCGGCAGCAGGCAGGTCGGCTTTACCAAATGTCGCGGGGTTGTTTGTGGCCTTGCCTGGAAGCTCAACGGGTAAATTTGGCTTGACGGCTGCCTTTGCAGGTTTTGATGTGGCCTCCTGGCTTGCTGCGGCGGGTGCGCGCGGGGGTGTGTCGGCAGGAACTTGCACTGGCGCTGCCGCGGGTACGCTTGCAGCAACGGGTGCGGATGAAGCAGCAGTGGCTGGGGAAAGTGCAGTTTCAAACGTTAGCGTCGTCACCTTTCCAGGTTGACCCGAAGTCCGGGAATCAACCTGCGAAGTGCCTGCTGAAGAAGACTTTTGCCACCACCAAAAAGCACCTGCCACCAACACAAGCACCAAGACTGCCACAGCAACGAATATTCCTTTGCTGAATCGGCCGTAGGCCTGCACAACGACAGGTGCATTGCCAACGCTGACTGTATCCCGGCGCAACGCCGTGTCACCTGGTTTGGCGTTTCCAAGGGGCTGCGGCGCCTGGCGCTGATCCAGGTCCCGCAGCATTTTGTTGATCACACTCACAAGGCATTCCCCTTGGCATCGCGCAGCACGCCGGAACGCCGTCCCCAAGCGGCGCGCAGGCGCTGCCACCAGGGTTGGGTCCGCTTCAAACCCGGGGTATCTGCGGCGGCAAGACGCGCATGTTCCACGGTTACGCTGTGCACGCCTTCACCATAGGCCAGCATCAAACTCTTGTGCGCCAGCACATTGATAAGCCGTGGCACACCACCGCTGGCCTTGGCGATGGCGGAGGCGGCTTGGGGGGTGAAAATTTCGCAGTCCACCGAGTCATCCAGCGCTGCAGTGGCCAAACGATGGGCTAGGTAAACCGGCACGCGGTCCAGTTGCATGGGACCCAGGTATTCGCTGAAGGTGATGCGCTGCAATAGCTGGCGAATCTCGGGACGAGCGAGTTTGGTGTCCAGATCGGGCTGACCCAGCAGCACAATTTGCAACAGCTTGCGTTTCTCGGTTTCCAGATTGGAGAGCAGACGCAGGCTTTCCACCGTGCGCACCGGAATGGCCTGGGCCTCGTCGATGCAGACCAGCACGCGCTTGCCCTGGCGTGCATGCTGCACCAGGCAGGCACCAATGCCATTCATCACCGCGTGACGCTGCACCGGGTGGCCGATGGCTACACCCAACTCATCGGCCAGTGCCAGCAGCAAATCGTCGGGCCCCATGTCGGGGTTGGGAATGTAAGCGGTGACAAATTCGCCCTGCAAAGTCTTGAGGAGTTGGCGGCACAGCACGGTCTTGCCGCAGCCCAACTCGCCCACAACTTTGAGAAAACCCTCGCCGCTACGCAGTGCCACCAACAGCATGTTGAGCGAAGCCTGCGCGCCTTCGTGCGGATAGAAAAAGTCGGTATCCGGTGTGATTGAAAAAGGCGCTTCCCGCAGCGAAAAATGCCCCAGGTACATTTACTTGGCCGGTCCGCCATCCAACTGAATCACACGGGCGCGGGCGTCGTCCATCTCGTCCAGCGCCACGCGCGCCTTGCGGCTTTGCTCTTCCCAATCGGCCGCACTGCGGATGATGGTCGGCTTGATCAAGACGATCACTTCGCGCTTGCGCCCGGCCGTAGCCTTGTTGCCAAACAGGGGCGCGAAGATGCTGCCGGTGGTGCCGGGCACGCCAGAGACATTGCGGCTGGAATCCATTTGCATCAGGCCGCCAATGGCCACGATGCGCCCGTCCTGTATGCGTACCAGGGTGTCGGTCTCGTTTACTGCGCTGGAAGCCAGCGGCAGCTTGTAGTTGCCAGCAGCGCCCAGGTCAATCTGCTTGGAGCTTTCGGTCACCGAGGTTACGGCCGGATGCACATGCAAAGTGACGTTGACACCGTCGTCGACCTGCGGCGTCACATCCAGCGAAATGCCGGAGAAGAACGGTGTCAGCGTGATGGTGGGCATGGTGGTGGTGTTGCCCGTCGTGCTGCTGCTAGTGCTGGGGCTTGAGCCGCCCGATACATTGGTCACAAAGAAGGAATCGGTACCCACCTTCAGCACTGCCTTCTGGTTGTTCAGCGTGGCTACTCGCGGGCTGGACAGGGTTTGTACATCGCCCTGGGTTTCCAGAAAGCCCAGTACGGCGCCGAAGCTGTTGGTTTGCAAGGCCAGGCCAAACAGGCCGCCTGCCGTAGCCACCGATGGCACCGGCACAACGCCGCTCAGCGTAGTGGTGCCGCCTTGAAGCAGCATATTGGTGTTGGTCACCCCGCTGCCCAGTACGCCCACGGCCAAAGCCGCATCGGCGCTGGCGGCAAAGGCGCCCCAATTCACGCCGCTTTGAAAGCCATCCCGCAGTTCGACTTCGACCAACTTGGCCTCGAGCATGACCTGGCGCTCCACCGCAATTTGCGCTGCCTTCAAGAATTTTTCGACCTGGCGCAATTCATCCGGCATGGCGCGCACGGCCATGATGCCGGCCTGCGGACTGGTGATGACGCTGCGCCCCTCGCCACCGATCATGCCTTTGACTGCACCGGACAACTCGGACCAGAAATCGGTCTTGTTGGTGGTGGTGACTTTGCTACTTTCGGCCTGCTGTGAACTGCTAGAGGTCGAAGAGTTGGCGCCCGAGCTGGAGCTGGAGCTGATGTTCGAGTTGGAGCCACCACTTTGCGAGCCACCCGCCGACACGCGCAACTCGCTGCTGCCCACGCGCTGCGAGTTGGGATAGTTGACGGTAAAGATGCGCGTCTGCAGGGTCGGCGCGTAAATGATGATGCGTCGGCCTTCGATCTTGAAGTCGTAGCCATAGACATCGCGAATCGACTCCAGCGCCTCGCTGACGGTGACACCGCGCAGCGTGACCGACAGCGTGCCACCCACATCCGGGTGCATCAGCATGCTGTAGCGGGTGTCGGCCACGATGGCCAGAAACACGTCGCGCGCCTGGGCGTTGTTGACCAGCAGATCGATGCGTGGCTCGGGTGCAGGCTTGACGGGTGGGGGCGCCGGTTCGGCCAGCGCCTCGCTCACTTGCACAGGCACGGCTGCGGGTGCCTTGGGCGCTGTCGTCGGCAGGTCGGCCCGCATGGCGGCGCCCACGTCGGGTGTTTTCAGCACATGTTCGGAGGCGCATCCGGAGAGCAGCCCCAAGGACAAAATTAGAGCCGTCAATGCATAGGCGCTTTCACGCTTTTCAGCGCTTCGTTCTGCGCGTGTCATCGAGGCGCCATTTTCAAAAATATGCGGGGCTGGTGAGGTCATGGAGTGGGCCTTTCGGTTGCGGTGTGGCGCTCGATGCCGCTGAACCTTTGGATTTTGCGAAGTTCTTTGCCATTGCGCAGCCAGACTTCCGTCTCGCCAATGCGCTCAATTTTGTAAGGACCGATGCTCTGCCCGACGCTATACAGCCGGGTACCAGCGACCAGATAGGGTTTGCCATCGCGCACGACCACAGCCGCACTGTCCACTTCAGGCATGGCTGGCTGGGTCACCGCGCCGGGCGCCGGGGCTTGGGTAAAAGTACCCGCAGGAGGACGTGTCGGGTCGCGCTCTTGTGCGGCTACCGGCCCAGCCACCAGCAGCACCGCAACGATTGAGAAAAGCACACGTAGCATCGGCGACATCAATGTTGTACTCCTACGGCATAGACCTGCAGCGTCAACTCACTGAGTTGCTTTTCGGTCTTGAGTTCCATAGGCCCCCAGCGCAGTCCCGGCAGTGCGGTTTCCAGCGCCTGGACATAGCGCACCAGTTCCGCATACGGACCGGCAACCCGCAATGTCAGTCCGTGCTTGGTCAGTCCCGCAATCGGGGCCGAACCGGCGGGTGCAACGGATGCTCCAGAGACCTCGGGCTTGAGTGTCTCCAGACTGAGCAGGGTCAGGCCTTCCTGGCGGCGCAGCAGGCGCTGCAGCACTTGCTCCAGCGCCGGGTCTTTCTGGTCGTTCGGTGCCAGGCCTTTAATCTCAGCGTTGAGCGCTTCGAGTCGCACAGCCGTCGCTCGCAATTCTTCGCGCGCGGCCTTGCCCGGATCATTGGGCACACCGGAACCAGCCAACTCGCCACGCAAGCGATCCAGTTCGGCGCTTTGCGCAACAAATCGCTGCAGCAAAGCCTTGTGCGCCGTTTGTGCCGGCGTGAACCATATGAAGTCGGCCAGCGCCAACACGCACACAAACACGGACATAAACAAAAACAAGCGCTCGCGCACACTCAGTGCGTCTATGCGTAGCAAGAGCTGTTGCAATTGCTGTTTCATGGTTTGGCCACCGGAGTTGTCGGGCCTGACGCGGGCGCAGAAGGCTGCGCACTCACCAAGTTGAAGGACCACATCGGCTTGGCCCTGATACCTGAGGCACCAGATCCACCTGGCTCGGCCACGTATTTGACATTGACCGCATTGAGCACCAGCCCGTTCATCAGCGGATGCCGGCCCAGGCGCGCCACCCAGTCGTTCAAGGCGGCCGGCTCCAGGGCAAAGCCCGAGACTTCAAAACTGCCACTGTCGGCCTTTAGGGAGTTGACCCATGCGTCCGCCGGGATGCTGCGAGCCAGTAACAGCAGCCGGTCCGAGTGCCCCTCGCCCGCCTTGAAAAGCCCTCGGCGCGCCAGTTGCAACAATTTTTCGTGCTCCTCCACACGGGCGCGTTGTTCTTGCAATTGGCTCAGCAGTCCCGCATCCACCGGCCCGGCAGCCGCCCGGCTGCTTTGAATGACGGCCTGCAAATTATGGATTTCGCTGTTCTGCGCCTCCAGCGTCTGGCGATAAGTCTGGGCCGAGCCTTCCAGACTCCACAACCAGAAGGCCCCCAGTGCACCCATTGCAACCAGGCTCACCGCAAGCATGCCCAGCAGAGACTGCGCCTGAAAACGCGGCCGCGCCTGCGTCAGGGCTGCGGTACAGAGGTTGATTTGCTGGGGCATGGGCTTTAAGTGGCAGCGCCGGTGCGAAACAACAATCCCAACAAGGGCAAACACTTCATGGCGTGTTCATCACTCAGCTCCGGCACACCGTCAAACAACGCAGAAGGGTCCAGCGTAGCCACGGCGTGCCCCAATCCCTGGCTCAACCAAGCAGCTAAATCTGCGGAGCGGCTACCCGCATGGACCACAACGCCGGCCATGGGCAGAGCCGTCCAGGTGCGATCCCACAAGTCGAGTGAGCGTTGCAACTCAACCAAAAAACGCTGTGCACGGTCATTCACCCCAAGATTTGAATCGTCAGCACCCAGGGTTGATAGGCCGCCGTAGTCGGGCACGTATTCGCCCACAGGCGTATAGGCATCGACCGCCTCATGCGCCACCTCTGCGCCACCATCCCACTGCATGGCCATAAAGCCTGCCGGCAAATCCAGGCGACGGCTGTAGTAAAGCTCCTCGTTGGCACAAATGGTGAGCAAGGCCTGCTTGTCGTTCACCACCACCAAAGCCGCTGTAGCGCGCCCGGCAAGACCTGCATATTTGGCCCAAGCGGACTGCATATTGCGCTGGGCCATCTCCTGCACATCAATAATCTGCACGGTCCATTCTATGGACTCTGCCAATTGCATAGCTTCGCGAATGACGGTGTTGGCAGCCGCCACGACAAACAGTTGGCCCGCACTCTTTTCAAGGCCGTCGCCCAAGCGCAAAACATCCAATGTGAGGTCATCAATGTGCAAGTCCACCATATCGCGTATCTGGTAACGCGCAGCAGAGCGCAATTCTTCAGGAGGTACGGCAGGTGCTGCGATCTGCAGCAACATGCATTGCTCGGTGGTCAGCATGACAATGGCCCCCGGCCCGCCCAGACCCAGGTCAGCAACGCGGTGGGCAAAGTCTTTAGCTTTGTCTGTGCCCTGATACGCCACGCCCATGCGCTTGATGTTGAACCTTCCACCCGCGCTTGCCGCTTCTACATAAGCCAATGCCTGCCCACACCAGGATACGATGAGATGGTCATGCGAACTTGCGCGTTTCCAGGGCCACTGCATGTTCAATCTGTGTCTCGAAGGCGGTAGGTGAATAAAGTCATTAATTATGAACAGCGCCGTTTGTGCCTGGCCCTGTAGCTGCTCACATAATAATAGCTATTGGCGCTGCGAAACCAGCCAGACTTTCGCATTTTTGCCACTAGCGCAACGCTTTCATTGCGATGCGGCCTCAATCGCAAGATCAGAGGTCAATTTCTCACCAACGCACCAAGCCTGCCACATACGCCGGTACAGGGCATCGAGATCGTGCGTGAACTGCTTTGCATCACGCAAGGGACTGCTCTCAATAAGTGGGCGAAGTCGTTGGCGCAAGGCCTCTAAACGAGCCCCATCGGATGCCAGCGCAACGGCGCCCGCAACATAGGAATCGCAATCCGCAAACGACAATTCCTGGGCCAGGCCAAGGTTGGCAAGTGCAGAAAATGTCTGGCGCGACACGACGGTATCGCCCGCAATGGTCACCACTGGCACCCCCATCCACAGCGCCTCCAGTGTGGTCATGCCGCCATTGAAGGGAAACGTATCCAGTGCAATGTCGATGTCGCCGTATTCGCTGAGCATCACATCATGGCTGGAGCCTTCGCGCAGGTCCAGACTTTGCGGCGCGATGCCTGCTTTTTCAAAGCGCGTCAGCAATCGCTCGCGCACCAGTTGCTCCGACAACGCGCTGCTCTTGACCACCAGTTTGCTGTTCGGCACCGACAGCAAAATCCGGCTCCAGGCATGCACGGCTTCATCGGTCACCTTGGGCAGGCGATTGAAGGATCCGAAAGTCACGAAGCCATTCCTTTTGGCAGGCAATTCGCTGACGTCCGGTGCGTAGGCCGGCGGCCCGTAGCAAAAGCGGGTGTGCGGCAAATGCACCGGCACCTCGCTAAACAACTGGCCACTGCCTGCGGGTGAGGTGAACGGATCGGTAATAAAGTAGTCCATAGCCGCCATGCCGGTGCTGTGGAAATAGCCAATCCATTCCACCTGAATTGGCGCCAACCGACGCGCAAAGGCCTGCAGCCGGTGGAACGCGGTATGGCCGGACAGGTCAACCAAAATGTCAATGTCGGCGGCCCCGATCAGGTCTGACACCTCATCGTCCGACAGGTAAAAAATGTCCTCCCAGGTGTCAGCCGCTTGGCGCAGTTCTGGCAACACGTCGCCCGGGCGCACGACCATCGAAAAACAGTGAATGGAGAACTTTTGCTTGTCGTGGTGCCGCAAAATGTCTCGTAGCAAGAAGCCCACAGGATGGCGTGTGAAATCACCCGACACGTAGCCGATGCGCAGGGGTCTATGCACATCCCGGTCGGTACTGGCAAAGTCCTTTACCTTCAAAAGCGATGCCGTATGCTGCTCGGCCCACGCGCGGTGCAGTTCGAACAGTTGCTCGCGGCCCAATGCAGAGACGTTGTTGTATTCGAAGAGCAAGTTAGAACCCATGCCCGCCTGCGACGGGTCAATTTCCAGGACTTTTTTGTACAACTCCACGGCCGTGCTGGAATCTCCCCCATTGCTCAGACACGCGCCCAAGGTGATCAGCGCGGTGAGATTGTCCGCTTGTCGCTCCAGCACGCGCCGGCACAAGGCCTCCGACTCGTCCAATTGCCCGTTCGCTTGATAGGCCGCCGCCAACATGCCCAGGTTTTGCAAACTGTCACCGTGCACCGCCAATTTGCGTTTGAGGTAGTTGATGGCCTGCGCCAAATCTTCGCGCGTGCCCAAGAGCGAAGAAAGATTGAAATGCGCTTCGGGGTATCCCGGCTGCAACTCCAGCGCTTTTTTGTATTGCTTGATGCCCAGTTTGGTCTTGCCGGTGTGCACCAGCACATTGCCAAGATTCAGACAGGCTTCGGCACGCGACGGCTCATCTGCGGCGATCTGCTCGGCCAATTCTCTGGCTTGCTCAAACTGACCCTGCTCGAACAGCGCGGCGGTCTTGTTGATTCGCGCCTGAAAAAAACCAGGAGAACAAGCCAACGCACGGTCAAGCCACGGCAAGGCCTGCTCTGGCTGGCCGTTGGCGATATGCCATTCGCCCAAATTGCTGAGAACTTCTGGATAGTCGGGTCTGAAAACCAGCGCCTGTTCGTAGGCTTTACGTGAACCGCCAAAGTCACCCACCTGACGCAGCGCTGCGCCCAGGCTGCACCAAAGTTCCGGAGCCTGTGCCTGAACCGCGATGGCCTTTTGCAACAGTTCTACCGCCTGCGCAGGTTCACCCCGTGCGAGCGCGCGCCGGGCCATGTTGTGCAGAGCCGCGACATCCCCTTGTGCGGCGCCGTGCTGTTCTAGTGTGTCGGCCACATTGCCCAGACCACGATGGTCCAGCCAGCGCGTGAACCAGCGTATGAGAAGACCCATGCAAAGCCCCCGCAGTCAGGCCGTTGAAGGCAGATAGGCGCTTACCAACGCCCGCATTTCGTCCTCGGACCGTTTGGATTTACTGGCAACCACCCACATGTCAAACAAGGGGGGACGCCTGAAACCCGCTATCGACGGGAATCCTGCCTCGCGCAAAACGCCTACCAAGGTGGTGAAGGTAAAACCGCTGCGGTGGGCCATCCAGGGATTTTTTTCCAGCACGGGCCGGTAGCCATACAGGATGTCAAACGTGGTTACGGGCCCGGCGAAAGCGTCATACAGGGGCTCCAGCAGTCGGTCTTGCTCCACCATGGAGGCCAGGGCTTGCACATCCGGACAGGTGATGACGACGAAACCCGTGTCATTCAGCACCCGCAAAAATTCGGCCAACGCCTTGGGAACTTCATGCCAGATCAAATGCTCAATCGAATGCGAGGAATAGACCGCATCAACCAGGCCGGATGACACAGCAAACATATCCGTCATGCTGCCCTCGATGTCCGGGTAAACCGATGCATCCAGGTCCAGGCGCAGTTCACGCCAGCCGGGCTCTTGAAAACCCGCCACAGGAATATGAGAAATGTTGGAGGGGCCGCACCCCACATGCAACAGCAGCTTTTCGCCTTCGTTTGAGATCAGCTTGGGGCGTTCTGTCGCCAAGCCATGGCGACGCTGAAAACCGGTCAGCCATCGCTCCACCCAAGCGCCAACCCAAGCCGCTAGCGGTTTCATGCGCTGGCAGTGAAGGCGTTCAGCACCAGCGAAAACACAACTTTGCGAACAATTTCCGCATCAAAGCCGGCCTTGAGCAGCAACTTCTGAAAATGGTAGGTGGCACGTGCTCGCCCAATAGGGCCTAGTGCGAACTTCTGGCGAATGAGCTTGGCGTCTTTGTGAAACTTGCTGAGTGCCTGGGCCCACTCCGCTTCACTCATTCGCTTCTTTTGATTGGCTGGCACGCAGCGGGCAAATGCCTCATTGAGTGCCAACGCGGCTTCAGCGAATTTGGTCACAAAATCCTTCCACCACAAGTGGCGAGGCTAGCCAAAGGCAGGCCCGCCAAGTGATGAACAAAAAATTAGCCGGTGCAAATAATGGTAGCGGTTGCAGTGGCCGTTCCGCCAACATAGGACAGCCCAACCGTCTTTGAAGCCCCGACCGTGGTACCGCAGGTGGCATCAGTGCCCACCGCGAATTTGGCGTCCCACGTTCCCATGCTGGCGACCAACAAAGCACCGGCACCCGATGCACTCAAACGCACGGCATTGGCCGTATTGGTGCTGTTGGCCTGGTAGGCTGCGTAGTTGATGGCGGAGTAAGAAGACAGCGCACCGGCAGCGCCCGTGATGGCAGCAGTCTTGGCGTCAGAACTGAGGTCCACAAACTTGGGCAATGCCACGGCGGCCAGCACACCCAGAATCACGATAACCATCACCAGCTCAATGAGCGTAAAGCCACGTTGCTCTTTTTTCACGATGCCAACCTTTCCATAGTGTTTATATTGAACTTCAGGTATTTCGTACCTTAACCTGACGGAGATCATACTTAGCTTTGTACGCAGGTTTACTCTATGCCACCGGTTTTATCTCAAAAAGTCGGGAATGTTGCGCTTTTTTCTCACTCCAGTCGCTGGTCTTGCCAGCGATAGGACTGCATCGCGGTGATCTGCAAGGGACCCGGTGGTGCGCTGATCCGAAACCACACCCCGCTGGTGTCGGCAGCAGTGTTCAGCGCGTAGGAATACAGCGGCTCATATCCGATGCAGCGGCAGTACGCATCAAAGACCCAAGTGCCCGGCTTCAACAGTTTGGCCTGGTTTTCTGACAACACGCCGGCGTAGTTGGCGGGCACAGGTGCCAGCAATAGAAAAGGGTTTGTTTGCGCCGGAGTGGCTTGCTCGTTGCCATCTATCGCGCGCTTCAAATGATCCAAAAGTAAGGCTGTGCGCAAGGCGCCCAGTGTGGTCTTGACAGCAGCCAATTCGCCTTGGGCCTGCACGTTGCGGAATTCCCGGCCGAAATAGGCCGTCACCAACATAATGATCAGCAGCGTCAATCCCCACTCCACCGCCCGTCGACTCGTGCGCGCCACGCCCTAACCTCCGCCCTTGCCCATGGCGGCCTGTCCCAGGTTCCATAGCGGCAGAAAAACGCCCAGCGCCAGCAGCAACACCAGTCCTGCAATGACGACCAACAGCAAGGGTTCAATGGCGGCGGAAAGGCCTTTGATGGCGTAGTCGGTGTCGCGCTCGTACATATCGGCAATTTCAAACAGAAGGCTGTCGAGTTCACCCGTTTCTTCGCCGACATTAATCATCTGCAACACCACGGGCGTGAACACGCCAGTGGCGGTGGCGCAGCGCGAGATGCTCTCGCCGCGTTCAATGCCGTCGCGCATCTGTTCGATGCGGCTGCCGATATAGGCGTTGTCCACGGTCTGCGCCACCACGGTCAAGGCCTGCACCAACGGCACGCCACTTTGACTGGACAGCGCAAAGCTGCGCGCGAAGCGCGACAGCGTGGCCTTGAGAATGATGTCGCCAATGATGGGGAGCTTGAGCTTGCGGGAGTCCCATTGGTAGCGGCCCTTGGGGGTTCGTACATAGCTTCGGACCGACATCGTGGCAGCCACGCCGAGCGCAATCACCAAGGGCCACCATGCCACCATCCAACGGGAGAAGCCCAACAGGCCGCGAGTAATCAGTGGCAGTTCGGTATGAAAGCCGTCAAAGACTTTGGCAAATACCGGAATCACAAAAATGTTCAAAACCACAATAGCCGCCGCCATGGCAATCATCACAAACATCGGGTAGCGCGTGGCTTGCTTGATGCGCTCGCGCACATCGCGCTCAAATTCCATATGTTCGTTAAGGCGCAGAAACACTTCCGTCAGGCGCCCGGTCATTTCACCGACCCGCACCATTGAGATATAAAAAGCGCCAAACAAATCCTGATGCCGCGCCAGTGCCGCCGACA
>CANFNO010000030.1 GCA_947447845.1 Burkholderiales bacterium
GCACCGTCCTATGCATTCAACAGCACCTGGTTGGGCTATGCCAAGTTGGCCTATCTGACTGCGGATGCTGTTTCGGCCAACGGTGGCAGTACCAAATTCGACAGCGGCTACGGCTACGGCTTTGGCGCGCAAGCCATGTTTACCAAAAACTGGTTTGGCCAAGCTGAACTCATGATCAACCAGTACGACGACAAGTCATCTACGCATGAGAGCGACAAACTCAAGAGCAATTTGTACTCCTTGACCGCTGGCTACAAGTTCTAATCAAAGTCGGTCTTAAACAAAAAAACCCACCTCCCGGTGGGTTTTTCTTTTGGTGAGCGCAAAGGCTTCAGGCCCCGTGGCACTTCTTGTATTTTTTGCCGCTGCCACAAAAGCAGACTTCGTTGCGCCCGGGCAGTGCCGCCTTGTGCAGCGTCTCCACGCGCGGGCCGATATTGCGCCAGAGTTCACGCAGGTCATAAACGGCCCACACAGCATCGGCAAAGGCCTCAAAGCGGCTTGCACTGACCGTGGGCACGCCTTCGTCATCAAACACTGAAAGCGTGGGTTCGTCTTCATCGTCTTCGGTCAGGGCGACCATGCGCTGCAGGGCATCGTCCAGCCACTTGCGGCCTTCCTTGTCGCGCGGGGGCTGCCACTCGTCGGGCCAGTTTTCTACGGCATACATGAAGCCCACGGCCCAGACCTGGGCAAAGGATGGCAGAAGCTCGCCAGCCATTTCGGCGCGTTCCGCCTCAGGCAAGGCGGCCACTGCCCCGCGCACGTCCATCACTTCGGGGTGGTAGGCGCGTTCGTCGTCCAGGGCCTTGATATCAGCCGCCAGGCCTTGCTCGATATCCGTCCAGCGGCGCTGCCAAAGCTCTAGAAAACGCGCGGCTTGCGCGGCATCTGCAAAGGCACCATGGGGCGCTGGCGCGTCACCCTCGTCATCACCCGCATCGAGCAGCACGGGCAAGTATTCGGACTGCGGTATGGCGCGTCGGCAAACGATGAGTGCAGCCATAAAGCCTTCACAAAACTCCCATTGCGGGGTTTCCTCAAAGCGCTGGCGCAGGTCATCCAGAATGCTGTCGATCTCATCAAATTCTTCGGGGCTGAGTGACAAAGGGTTGACGCTCTCGGTCGGGGTGACTGGGGTGTGGGTATTCATGGGTGTGCAAAACAAGGTGTGGCTGCTATTGTCGCGCCCAAGGAGACTCTGCATGAATGAAGCACTCGACAAATTTCTTCCCGCCCGGTATTTGGTGCTGGGACTTTGTTGCTTTTGCTTGCTGTTGAGTGTCTTCAGTCTTTTGGCTTTCGGGGTAGGAGGTTGGGCGCTGTTGCTATTCGGCGCACTTGTGGCACTGGGCTTTTACGACTTGCGCCAAACCAAACGTTCCATTCTGCGCAATTACCCCATTACTGGACACATCCGCTTCATGCTGGAATCGTTTCGTCCTGAAATTCGACAGTACTTTTTTGAAGGCGATAACGATGCAGCACCGTTTTCGCGCGCACAACGTTCGCTGGTGTATCAGCGCGCCAAGGCGACGGTAGACAAGCGTCCGTTTGGCACACAACTCGACGTGCATGCGGAAGGCTACGAGTGGATCAACCATTCGGTGTCCCCCACGACCCTGCCGGGTCACGATTTTCGCATCGCCATTGGCGCCGACCGGGCGCAGCCCTACAGCGCAAGTGTGTTCAATATCTCGGCCATGAGCTTTGGTGCGCTGAGTGCCAACGCCATTCGCTCACTCAATGCGGGCGCCAAGCGCGGTGGTTTTGCCCACGACACCGGTGAGGGCTCGGTGTCGGCCCACCACCGCGTGCATGGTGGGGATTTGATCTGGGAGATTGCCTCCGGCTACTTCGGTTGCCGCAATGAAGATGGCAGCTTCAATGCAGACAAGTTTGCCGTCACCGCCTGCGAACCCCAGGTGAAGATGATTGAAATCAAGCTCAGCCAAGGCGCCAAACCGGGACATGGTGGCATGTTGCCGGGCTCCAAGGTGACGGCCGAAATCGCAGCCGCGCGCGGCATACCGGCGGGCGTGGACTGCATCTCTCCGGCCGCACACAGCGCCTTTTCCACGCCGGTGGAGATGATGCATTTCATCGAGAGGCTGCGCACCCTCTCCGGTGGCAAGCCGACGGGCTTCAAGCTCTGTATTGGCCACCCCTGGGAATGGTTTGCCATGGTCAAGGCCATGCTGGCCACCGGCATCACGCCCGACTTCATTGTGGTGGACGGTGCCGAGGGCGGCACCGGCGCCGCACCCGTCGAGTTCACCGACCATGTGGGCTCACCGTTGCAGGAAGGCTTGCTACTGGTGCACAACACGTTGCGGGGTGTCGGCCTGCGCGACCGTGTCAAGGTGGGTGCGGCGGGCAAAGTCACCAGCGCTTTTGATATTGCGCGCCTGATGGCGCTGGGTGCCGACTGGTGCAACAGTGCGCGCGGCTTTATGTTTGCGCTTGGCTGCCTGCAGGCGCAGACCTGTCACACGGGTCGCTGCCCCACGGGCGTGGCAACGCAAGATCCGAAGCGCCAACAGTCACTGGTGGTGGAGGACAAGGCTACGCGCGTGTACAACTTCCACCAGCACACGCTGCACGCTTTGCAGGAACTGGTGCAGGCCGCCGGCATCAACCACCCCAACCAGATCACGCCGCACCACATCGTGCGTCGCTCAACCGACCAGAAAGTGCGCTCGCTGGCGCAACTCATCCTCACGCAATTGCCGGACCGTGCGCTACTGGAAAGTGACCTGCAAGCCTTGCCGGTGATTTACCGATTGACATGGCCGCGCGCCACTGCGGCGAGCTTTATGCTGCAGGGGACTGATGCGCTGGTCATCGACGCCTGATCGCTGCGGCACAAAGGGTATGCCTGACCGACAATCAATATCCAAATCTGTGTGAGGAGAATCATGAGCAAAGTATTCGTCAACATTGGACTTAGTCTCGATGGCTACATGGCCCCGGACGGAATGACCATGGAGAACCCCGGGTACAAGAACTGGGGCGCCAAATGGGGTGCATTGATGACCTGGCTCATCAATCAACAGGCCTTTCGCGAGAACCTCAAGTTCGGACCCGGCGGAGAAACGGGCCCGGTCAATGACATGGTTCGCCACACCACAGAGCGCATCGGCGCCAACATCATGGGCAAGCGTATGTTCGACCAAGGCGAGCGCGCATGGCCGGAAGATGCTCCATTTCACACATCGGTGTATGTTCTTACCAATGAAAAGCGCGAGCCCTGGGTGCGTCCCGGTGGGACGACTTTCTACTTCATCAATGAGGGACCGGAGCGTGCGCTGGAACTGGCCCGTGAGTCGGCAGGCAATCGTGATATTCGCATCGCGGGTGGCGCGGATGTGATTCAGCAATACCTGAATTTAAACGCCATTGACGAGCTGGAAATCGCCTTGGCCCCCGTGTTTTTCGGCGGCGGTCGGCGACTATTCGAAAACCTGCGCGAACCCGGATCGCAATTTCGCATTGACAAGGTTCTGGATGGTCCTGCCGCAACGCACTTACGCTATGTGCGTCTATGAGGAGGGCTGAACCATCGGTAGTTTCAGACCCGTGCAAAGGTCTGCAAACCGGGCCGCCGTATCCACGCCCAACGGCCGCAAGCGCTTGGTCATGGTCAACACGGCCTTGTCTTTGCTAAGCAGCAGCGTCTGGTGCGCCACGGCCAGATCGATGAACTTCTGGTCATCGGCGTCTTTGCAGACATAGCGCGCCTTGGGTGCCACGTCTGCCAATTCCACGTAAGCGTCAAAGCGCGCCAGCACATCCTCTGCCGTGACTTTGTAAAACTCCATGCGCGGGACAATGTGGGTATAAGCCAGCACACGCTCCAATTCGTCACGCATGACCTGCGTGGCAATCCAGCACAGAGATTTTGCTTCCAGCGCCGCGCGCAAGGCGGGCGTGGCCGGGTCGGCAAAGATAAACAGGTCCAGCACGATGTTGGTGTCCAACACGATGGCGCGCGCGCCTGGCCCGGCAGTACCCTCTGCGCTGGCCGAAAATTTAGCCGCCGCCTCAACAGGCTGCATCAGACAGCGGGCGTGGCCGGTTTGCCCGCAGCGCCTTCAGTCGATTTGTCTTTGGCCATGCGTCCGGCCACCATGTCGAACTTGAACAAGCGGCACTCCAGCGGGCCGTTCCACATGGGTACGCGGCGCGATTCTTTCAGGCGCATCTTGCCGGGCAGCTTGAGGTCAGGCGTCAGCACCCAAGCCTGCCAGCCGGCGAAGTTCTTTTTCCAGTGGCTGGCCAGTTGGCTGAAGAACTCACCGCCGTCTTCGGTCTCGGCCAGTTCGCGGGCACCAAAGCGGGCCTGTGCGCCTTCGCCGCTCGCGGCGAATCGTCCATCCCCCGCAACACCCCCAATGCCAATACGTTCGCCATACGGCGGGTTCAGCACCATGACGCCACCGCCTTCGATGGGCGGCATGCGTTGCAGCGCGTCGCCGCCACGGAACTCGATGACATCAGCGACACCCGCGCGTTGGGCGTTACGCTCGGCAAAGTCGACCATGCGGTGCGACACATCGCTGCCGTAAATCAGCGCTTTTTGCCCTGGCTCAGGTTTGACGACGCCTTCGGCGGCTTCCTTCTTCATCTCAGCCCATTCCTGCGCGCGGAACGGCACGAACTTTTCAAAAGCAAAGCGGCGCAGCGAACCGGCGGCGATGTTGCAGGCGATTTGTGCAGCTTCAATGGCGATGGTGCCGCTGCCGCAACAGGGGTCATACAGCGGCATCAAATCGTCATCGCCATCGGCCCAACCGCTGGCGGCAATCATGGCGGCGGCCAGGGTTTCTTTGAGTGGCGCATCGCCCTTGTCTTCCCGCCATCCGCGCTTGAACAGCGGCTCGCCGGAGGTGTCGATATACAGCGAGCAGTTGTCGGTGGTCAGGTGGGCGTAGATGCGCACATCGGGCCACTGGGTGTCCACATTCGGGCGCACGCCACCTGCAACTTCGCGGAAGCGGTCGCAGACAGCGTCCTTGACCTTGAGCGCGGCAAAGTTCAGGCTGGTAAGCGGGCTATGCTGCGCCGTCACCTCGATCTTGATGCTCTCGCGCGGCGTAAACCACCGCTCCCACTGCACCGCCATGGCGGCGCGGTACAGGTCATTCTCATTGCGGTATTCGGTGTAGGACACCAGCACCAGCACGCGCTGGGCCAGGCGGCAATACAGGTTCAAACGCATGGCGTCTTTGAGCGATGTGCGCACCGCCACACCGCCGCGCTGCTTGGTTACACAACCTGGCGGCAAACCGGTGATGCGCAGCGCTTCGGGGGCCAGGTAGTCCTCCACGCCAGCAGCACAGGGAAGAAAGAGTTGTAGTTGGTTCATAGCGCCTTGCGTAGGGAAGCGGGGGCGATTTTCAGACCCTCGCGGTATTTGGCGACGGTCCGGCGCGCACATTCGATGCCCTGTTCCTTGAGCATTTCAGAAAGCTGGTTGTCCGACAGCGGTTTCTTGTCGCTCTCGGCGGCAATGAATTGCTTGATCAATGCGCGCACCGCTGTGCTGGAGGCGTTGCCACCCGACTCGGTGCCCAGGCCGGAGCCAAAGAAATACTTCAGCTCAAACGTGCCAAATGGCGTGGCCATGTATTTCGCGGTGGTGACACGGCTGATGGTGGACTCATGCAGGCCCAACTCATCGGCAATTTCGCGCAGCACCAGCGGACGCATGGCCAGTTCGCCATGGGTAAAGAAGCTCTTCTGCCGCTCAACGATCGCCGTGCTGACCCGCAGAATGGTGTCAAAGCGCTGCTGAATATTCTTGATGAACCAACGCGCTTCCTGCATCCGCTGCTGCAAGGCTGCGTGGCTGGCGCTGTCCTTGCCGCCCCGGTGATTGCGCAGCACATTGGCGTAAATATCGTGCACCTTCAGGCGCGGCATGACATCCGGATTGAGCATCACGCGAAATTTGGGCTGGGCGGCCTTGTTGGCGTTGGGCACTGACAGCACCAGCACGTCCGGCACCACGATATTGCGCTCCACATCGACAAAACGCCGACCCGGCTTGGGCTCCAGGCGGGCAATGACCGCAATGGCCTCTCGCACCAGCGTGTCGCTGCCCACGCCGAGTTGCACCAGGCGTTTGATATCGCGCCGGGCCAGAAGTTCCATCGGTTGGCGGCAGATGCGCAATGCCACGTCCAGCACTTCACGGTCATCCCAATCGAGCTCAGGGTCTTGCAATTTCGCAGCAATTTGCAGACGCAGGCACTCGGCCAGTCCCCGCGCGCCAACGCCCACAGGCTCCAGGCTGTGCAGCAGCCCCAAGGCCACGGTGAAGTGGTGCACCAACTCATGCAATTGCTCTTCGTCTGGCGGGCTCAGGGTGGCAGCCAGATCTTCCAGCGACTCTTCCAGATAACCGTCGTCGTTCAGCGATTCGATCAGAAAGCGCAGGGCCGCCGAGTCTTCCGCGCTCAGACGCAAACCCAGCGCCTGGCGGTGCAAAAAGCTTTGCAGGCTTTCCTGCGTGCGGGCCAGTTCCGTGGCGTCCTTGTCTTCGTCGCCATTGAGGTTGTTGCTGCGGGCCTTGGCATCCACGCCCCACTCGCCATCATCGGGCGTCATCTCGGTGCTGCCGTCGCCATCCCAGTCAATGCCTTCGTCGCCATTGAGCGGGGCATTGTCTTCATCGCTGCTGGTGCTGGTCACCGTGGCGCTGCCCATATCGGCCATGGGAGAGGCGGCAAACTCCGCATCCCGGTCGCCCTCGCTCACCGGTGTGTCGGCCTGCGGCAGACCAAAGTCTTCGCGCTCAGCCTGTTCGTCGGAGAGTTCCAGAAAGGGATTTTCATCCAGCATCTGGTCCACTTCCTGGCTCAGTTCCAGCGTCGAGAGCTGCAGCAGACGAATCGATTGCTGCAACTGAGGCGTGAGCGCCAGATGCTGCGAAACGCGTAGTGAAAGACCTTGCTTCATACGCAGCGCCGCACGGCCGCCCGAAGGCGCTGAGGCCCCTGCTGGAGGGGCAGCGAATGACACGAAGTGAAGAGCGTGGGGAGCGACATCCAGCGCCGCACGGCCGCCCGAAGGCGCTGAGGCCCCTCCTGGAGGGGCAGCGAATTACACGAAGTGAAGAGCGTGGGGAGCGACATCTACATTTTGAAGTGCTCGCCCAGGTACACGCGTCGTACCTCAGCGTTGTTAACGATCTCGGAGGGCGTGCCTTCGGCCAGCACACGGCCATCGCTGATGATGTAGGCGTGATCGCAAATGCCCAGCGTTTCGCGCACGTTGTGGTCGGTAATCAGCACGCCAATACCGCGCGCCTTGAGGAAATTGATAATGCGCTGAATCTCGATGACGGCGATCGGGTCAATGCCGGCAAAAGGTTCATCCAACAGGATAAAACGTGGCCGGGTGGCCAAAGCGCGGGCAATCTCCACGCGTCTGCGCTCGCCACCTGACAAGGACAAGGCCGGCGACTCGCGCAAATGCTCGACGCGAAGTTCCTGCAGCAAATTGGTCAGGCGCGACTCAATCTCAGCCGACTTCAGCGGAGCACCGTTCTCATCGCGCTGCAACTCCAGCACCGCGCGCACGTTGTCCTCTACGTTGAGCTTGCGAAAAATGGACGCCTCTTGCGGCAAATAGCCCAACCCCAGGCGCGCGCGGCGGTGGATCGGCATGTGCTCGATCGAGTTGCCGTCGATTGCAATGTCACCGCCGCTGGCACGCACCAGCCCGACGATGATGTAGAAAGAAGTTGTTTTACCCGCGCCATTGGGGCCGAGCAAGCCCACCACCTCGCCCGTGCGCACGGTGAGCGACACATCTTTGACTACCTGGCGTTTGCCGTAGGACTTTTGCAGGTGCTGCGCCGTCAGACTACCCGCTGGAAATTCATTCACTTGGGAGTGCCCCCCAGTGTGGACGAAGGCTTCAGCTTGGTCGCATCGGCAGGCGCTGCGCTGGCAGACGCTTCGGGCTTGGGCGTGAGCATGACGCGCACGCGCCCGGCGCTGCCCAGGGCTCCGGTAGGCCCGTTTTTGGCCACGCCGTCCACGGTGAACAGGTCGGTCAGATTTTCATAAACGATATTGCCGCCAGTGATTTCGTCGGCAATGGTGCTGCCACGCAGGCGCCGCAACTGGGCTTTGCGGCTAAAAACCACGGTGTCGGCCTTGCCGTCATAGGTGATAGTTTCGCCCTCGCCTTCGATGTATTCATCCAGCGCTTCACGTTTTTGTCGATAGAAGGCCAGTTTGTCGGCGGAGCCCGTGGCCAGGCCGAACTGGTAGCCGTCCGGGTCTTGGCGAACTTCCAGTCGATCGCCACGAATCACAATCGTGCCCTTGGTCAAAACCACCCGACCGGTGAACACACTGACCTGCTTGAGGTCGTCGTAGCGCAGTGAATCAGCCTCGATATTCATGGGCTTGTTGCGATCGGCTTTTTCTGCCCAAGCCGTCCCCCAAAAACACAGGCCTGCTGCGGTCACTAACGGGATTAGGATTTTGATTTTCATAAAGGCACGAAACTTGCTCATAAAGCGCTTAGCCCATTGTAGCTAGCGCATGGCATGTTTTATGCCTTACAAAAAATTCAGCGCCTCAAGTACCGGGAATAAATTCCCTAAAGATCACTTCACCGTGTTAATTCTGGCCACCAACGCACTCAACACCGCGTCGGCATGCTCATTGGCGATCTGGCAGGTGCCGGCATTTTCGTGGCCACCGCCACCGTGGACCAGCATCAGTGCGCCAATATTGACATTCGATGAGCGATTGGTAATCGATTTGCCCACGGCCAGAACCGTGTTTTGTTTTTGCACACCCCACAACACGTGGATGGAGATATTGGTTTCGGGAAACAGTGCGTAAACCATGAAGCGGTTGACGGCAAAAATGGTCTCTTCCTGGCGCAAATCAATAACCGCTACGTTCTGGTGAACCTTGGTGCAATGCTGAAGTTGAGCCTTGGCCTTGACCGCGTGCTCCATGTAAAGATCAACACGCTCCATGACGTCGGGCAACTTCAAAATGTCATCGATGCCATGGGTTGCGCAGTAGTCGATCAGATCCATCATTAACTGGTAGTTGCTGACTCGGAAATCCCGAAATCGCCCAAGGCCCGTGCGCGAATCCATCAGGTAGTTCAACAACACCCAACCATGCGGGTCCAGGATTTCTTCACGGCTAAATTGCGCAGAGTCGCCCTTGTCAACCGCCTCCATCATTTCGTTGAAACGGTCGCCGAAACGGGTGCTGCCGCCGTAATGGTCAAACACCACGCGGGCGGCAGAGGGCGCGTCCGGGTGAATGATGTGGTTGGTCAGCACCGCATTGCGCATGGTCTCGGAGGAGTGGTGATCAAAGGACAGATGCACACCTGGCACGTAGGGCAGGTTGGTAGTGATATCGCGGTCAGTGACCTCGATTTTTCCGTCCTGCATGTCCTTGGGGTGGACGAACTTGATGTCATCGATCAAATCCATCTGCTTGAGCAACACCGCGCAGACCAGACCGTCGAAATCGCTCCGGGTGATGAGCCTGAATTTGGAATCTGACATGGCGTGTCCCGCTGAATGATTATGTTGCAATCATTCTAGACGGGAGTCGCACCCCATGTCACTCAAACGCACATGTGACAGGCGACTATTTGCCGCTGCGAATTCCGGCAGCCAGGGCCTCCACCACCTTGAGCGCCTTGTCCATGCCCTTGGCCAGGGTGCCGTCCACGTAGAAGCGTCCTGCCACACCGAGTGCCGGCACACCTTCCACCTTGTAAGCGTTTTGCAGTTGCGATGCTTTAGTCGACTTGGTGGCGACTGAGAAGGAGTTGTACTGTTCGCTGAACTTGGCCTTGTCCACGCCTTGCTTGACCACCCAATCGGTAATGCCCGCAGCTTTGGACAGATCGAGCTTCTCACCGTGAATGGCGGCAAACACTTTGGCATGCAACTGTTCCACCAGGCCCATGGCTTCGAGCGCAAAGTACAAGCGCTGCTGAGGCACAAAATCATCGCGGAAGGCAACCGGCGCACGGCGAAAAGAAATGTCCTTGGGCAGTGCCTTGATCCATCCGGCAAGCAGCGGCTCAAAGGCATTGCAGTGCGGGCAGTTGTACCAAAAGAACTCCACCACCTCGATCTTGCCCGCAGGTGCTTCCACCGGTGCGCGCGGTTCTACGAGGTTGTAGTCAGTGCCTGCCTCAGGCTTTGCCGTATCGGCTTCTGCAAATTTGGGCCAGATCGCGCCAGCAGCAGCGCCAGCAGTTGCCAACATAGAAAAATCACGACGTTTCATAACACTCCATTCAGTTCACTATTGCGTTTTCGCTAATGCATTCAAACTCAGCGCTGTACCCGTACCAGCGCAGTTTCCAAGCCGGACTTGTCCAACTTTTCTTTGGTCTTTTCGCCTTCTTCTTTTTTGTCAAACGGCCCCACGCGCACCCGGTACACCGTGCGCCCGGATTGATCGCGCTCCGAAATCTTGGACTCAACGCCACTCAAGGACAACTTGGCACGCTGGCTCTCGGCATCTTCGGCAGTGCGATACGCGCCGACCTGCACCCAATACACGAAGGCATCACCCTCGGATGCAGCAGCCTTGGCCTTAGCCAAATCGCCAAGCGGGTCGGCGGACGCCGCGGCCTTGGTGTCAGGCTTCTTCGCCTCACTTGTTTTGGCTTCCGGAGCCTTGGCTTCGGGTTTAACAGGAGTTGGCGCTGGGGTGGCTGCGGGAGCAACTGGCGCTGCGGCAGGGGCCGTGACAAGTCCTGACGCCGCAGCCTGCGGCGGTTTGGCCGGGTTCTTGCCATACAGGGGCGCGTTGGGATCCCAGTCTTTGTTCTTCTTGGCCTCTTCTGCATCCTGGTCGGCGCTGCGGGTTTGACCCTTGTTTAAAAAGGGCACCGGCACCTTGGTCACATACACAGCCACTGCCAAAGCTGCCGCCAGACCGACCACCACGCCAATAATGAACCCCAAAAAGGTTCCCCCACGCTGTTGCTTCATGCCTTGGTTCTCGTTTTTTGAATGAATTACATCTTCTGCGGGGCACTGACGCCCAGCACTGCCAGGCCATTGTGCAACACCTGCGCCGTGGCTGCCACAAGTGCCAGTCGCGCTAGTTTGACCGCCTCGTCATCTACCAAAATGCGCTCGGCATCGTAATAGCTGTGGTAGCAGGCGGCCAGTTCGCGCAAATAAAAGGTGACGTCGTGCGGTGCAAAGCCTTGTGCTGCGGCCGTGAGCATTTCCGGATACTTGGCCAGCAGAAGCATCAGGGCTTGGGCCTGCGGGCTGGTCAGTGCCGACAAGTCCACGCCGGCCAACGTAGCGCGATCACCACCCCAAGCCGCCAGTACCGAGCAGATGCGCGCATGGGCGTACTGCACGTAATAGACCGGGTTGTCGTTGTTCTTGGCAACGGCCAAGTCGACGTCAAAGGTGTACTCGGTGTCGGGCTTGCGGCTAAGCAGGAAGAAGCGCACGGCGTCCTTGCTGGTCCATTCGATCAGGTCGCGCAGCGTGACGTAACTGCCAGCACGCTTGGAGATCTTGACCTCTTCGCCGCCCTTGACCACCCGCACCATCGTGTGAAGCACATAGTCGGGGTAGCCCTGAGGAATACCCACATTGGCGGCCTGCAGACCGGCGCGTACGCGGGCAATAGTGCCGTGGTGATCCGTTCCCTGGATGTTGACCACCTTGGTAAAACCGCGCTCCCACTTGGCAATGTGGTAGGCCACATCCGGCACAAAGTAAGTGAAGCTGCCGTCCTGCTTGCGCATGACTCGGTCCTTGTCGTCACCGTAGTCGGTGGACTGCAGCCAGAGCGCGCCATCCTTCTCGTAAGTCTTGCCGGCCTCTTGCAGGCGCTTGACTGTGGCATCGACCCGACCGCTGGTGTATAGGCTGCTTTCCAGGTAGTAGTTATCGAACTTCACCGCAAAAGCCTTCAAGTCCAGATCCTGCTCGTGGCGAAGATAGGCCACGGCGAACTGGCGCATGCCATCGAGGTCGTTGACATCTCCACTGGCAGTAAAGCTGCGGTCATCGGACTGCACGGTTTTGCCGGCCAGGAAGTCGGCGGCAATGTCGGCAATGTAGTCGCCGTTGTAGGCCGCGGCGTTTTCACCACTCGGCCATTCAGCGTCGCCCGGCTTGAAGCCCAGTGCACGCAAATGCGTGCTGGATGCCAAGGTACCGATCTGGACACCCGCGTCGTTGTAATAGAACTCGCGGTACACATCCCAGCCCTGGGTCTGGAACAGGTTGCAAATGGCATCCCCCAGTGCAGCCTGACGTCCATGGCCCACATGCAGCGGACCGGTCGGGTTCGCCGACACAAACTCCACCAGCAGGCGTTGGCCGTTGGCGGGTTGCACGCCAAACTGCAGGCCCTGTCCCAGCACCTCACGCACAATTTCCTGCTTCGCTGCGGGCTTCAAACGGATGTTGA
>CANFNO010000031.1 GCA_947447845.1 Burkholderiales bacterium
TGGTCGATATGGGTCAAGCGATTAACCGTTGCGTAGCGTGCCATCAGACCGCGCGCACGTTTGGCAAAGAAACTCACGATCTTGTATTGACCCGCCTTGTATTCCTGAAACACACATTCCACCACCTGCGCCTTCAATGCCTTTTTGTCGACGGCCTTGAAATATTCGTTGGAGGCCAGGTTCACCACCACCGGGCTGGTATCGGTGCGCAGGCGTTTGTTGATGTATTCGGAAATCTGGCTGCCCCAGAAGGCATACAGGTTGTTGCCACCGGGATTAGGCAGTTGCGTGCCCATTTCAAGCCGGTAGGGTTGCATCAGATCCAGCGGACGCAGCACGCCATACAGGCCACTCAGGATGCACACATGATCTTGCGCCCAGGCCAGATCGTCCGCACCCATGCTGCGGGCGTCCAAGCCGCCATAGACATCGCCATCAAAGGCCAGCGCGGCTTGCCGTGCATTTTTCTCGGTAGCACGGCTGGACCAAGCCTGGTAGCGCGCCACGTTGAGCGTGCTCAGCTTGTCGCTCAGGTCCATCAGTTCGGCAATTTGCTGTGGCGACTGAGTGCGCAGCACGTCGATCAGCGCTTTGGATTCTTTGACGAACAGCGGCGCCGTATGGGGCTGACCCTGCAGGGGGGTGTCGTAATCAAGGGATTTAGCGGGGGAAAGTAAGAACAGCATGGGTCCATTATCCCGGTTGGGCCGCAGCCAGAAGCGTGGGGGCCCGCAAAACCCGCGCCGGGCCGCCCCAAGCGGGTTTCTGAGGCCTGCGGCTCACGGTCTGCCTGCGCAGACCGGGACAGGCCGAAGAGCAGCATGCCTCTGGCATCGGCACGACCAGCGCACTACGCGAAGCGAGAAGCGTGGGGGCTCTTGAACCCGTCGCAGGGCCGCCCCAAGACGGGTTAGCCCCTTGAGGGCTGAGGCCTGCGGCTCACGGTCTGCCTGCGCAGACCGGGACAGGCTGAAGAGCAGCATGCCTCTGGCATCGGCACGACCAGCGCACTACGCGCAGCGAGAAGCGAGGGGGCTCTTACTTATACCCAATGCCAGCGCGTGAGCTCCATACTGCCGTCGGGCTTAACCCAAACGACGGCAATCACCAGACGCCGCTTGCCCTCGCTTAGGACCATCAGATTCATGCTGAAGTTGCTTCCAGCGACAACCTGAAGGCGCGCATGCTTGATTGACAACAGCTTGAGCGTGGACTTAGATTGACGGGCTTGCTCCAGCACAGCGAACTTTGCCGTCAGGATGACCTGATCATCCTGGGATGCAACCGAACCCCAGCCACCGGGCACGGCAGAAGCACCAAGTTCTGCAGCAATGGTGCCAGTCAACATTGCTGCAAGAGCCAAGGCTCCGCCAAACGGCGTGAAAGCGCCGCGAATCGAAATACGCACGTTAGTTACTCTTTATTGCTTGATTTATCGGTAACCAACGAAACCGTAGGTTTCGGGTGGCCTGTGCTTCCAACGAAGCCCAGGCATTAGGCGTTGACAGACAGCACGCGCTGCCAACAAACCTTTATAAGTCGCTTAGTCCGTTTTAGACTCGTGTGGCATTTGCACAAAGGCAAAAGTTACTTTGCGCACAAGAGGCAAAACCACCAGGAGCGTTGGGAATGCAATGACCCAGGAAAGGCCCCAGGAACCTAACCAAAAGGACAGTACACCTGGCACCAAACCCACACCGCGCAAGGTACTTACCAGCGAGATCACGCACGTCATGATGATCGACAAAAAAAACGGCATCACCACCGCGGAATAGCGGGCGTTAAGCAGGGTGATCCCAAAGGGGCCGGTGCGTTTGCCTATGTTTTCTGTGTCTGGCGTTGTCATGGTCGTCATGGTATCGCAAGCGTTAAAACAAGGCACAACAGGGGACACTACGGCGGGCCGGTAAAATTGCCCCTCGCTCTAAAAGAATGAACATGTCTGACCACGCCACTCCCAGCCCCACAAACCCTGCCACAGCCACCAGCAGCCCCGAGCAACCGGGTCTGCAATCACTTTCCAAGTCGTTCGAACCGGCCGCGCTGGAAGCGCAATGGGGCCCCGAATGGGAGAAGCGCGGCTACGGCATTGCTGGCTACCGTGGCACCCAAACTCCGCTGGCCAGCGCCGCCTCCTTCGCCATCCAGCTGCCGCCACCCAATGTGACCGGCACACTGCACATGGGCCACGCCTTCAACCAGACCATCATGGACAGCCTGACGCGCTACCACCGCATGGCAGGCTTCAATACCGCCTGGATTCCTGGCACCGACCACGCAGGTATCGCCACGCAAATCGTTGTGGAGCGCCAACTGGCCGACCAGAAGATCAGCCGCCATGACCTGGGCCGCACGGAGTTCGTGAAAAAAGTCTGGGAGTGGAAAGAAAAAAGTGGCAACACCATCACCACCCAGATGCGCCGCTTGGGTGACTCCGTCGACTGGAGCCGCGAATACTTCACCATGGACGACAAGCTGTCCAAGACGGTGACAGAAACCTTTGTTCGCCTGTACGAGCAGGGTCTGATTTACCGTGGCAAGCGTCTGGTCAACTGGGACCCGGTGCTCATGAGCGCGGTGAGCGATCTGGAAGTGGAGAGCGAAGAAGAAGACGGCTTCATGTGGCACATCCGCTATCCATTAGTGGATACCGATGGTAGCTTGGCAGCAGCCGGACTTCCAACTTCCATCACTGTGGCCACCACCCGCCCCGAGACCATGCTGGGCGACGTCGCAGTCATGGTGCACCCGGATGACGAGCGCTACACCGCACTGATCGGCACGATGGTCAAGCTGCCGCTGTGCGACCGCGAAATTCCGGTGATTGCCGACGATTACGTGGACAAGGCCTTCGGCACCGGCGTAGTAAAGGTCACCCCCGCACACGACCTGAACGACTATGCCGTGGGCCAACGCCACAAGTTGCCCATGATTTGCGTGCTGACCCTAGACGCCAAAATCAACGAAAACGCACCGGCAACCTACCAGGGTCTGGATCGCTTTGTTGCCCGTAAAAAGGTGGTCGCCGACCTGGAGGCCGGCGGCTTTCTGGTGGAGGTTAAGAAGCACAAGCTGATGGTGCCGCGTTGCGCCCGCACCGGCCAGGTGATCGAGCCCATGCTGACCGACCAGTGGTTTGTGGCGATGAATAAGGCCCCCACGCTCCCCTCTGCGAGTGGTTCGCTGCCCCCCGAGGGGGCTAATTTCCCTAGGGGCGGCCCGGCGGGGAATTCGGCCCCCGCGCTCCCCTCTGCGAGTGGTTCGCTGCCCCCCGAGGGGGCTAATTCCCCTAGGGGCGGCCCGTCGGGGAATTCAGGTGCCTTCGACCAGCGTTCCATCGCGCAGAAGGCGATAGATGCAGTGCAAAGCGGCGAAGTGCGCTTTGTGCCCGAGAACTGGGTCAACACCTACAACCAGTGGATGAACAACATCACCGACTGGTGCATCAGCCGCCAACTCTGGTGGGGCCACCAGATCCCTGCCTGGTATGACGAAGACGGCAATGTCATCGTAGCGCGCAACGAAGCCGACGCTCAGGCCCAAGCACCCGGCAAAACGCTACGCCGCGACGAAGATGTGCTGGACACCTGGTATTCCTCCGCGCTAGTGCCGTTCAGCACCATGGGTTGGGGCAACGACGCAGCTGCCGAGCGTGCCGGTGCCAACGCCAAAGAACCCAGCCTCACAGACTACGACCTCTACCTGCCAAGCTCCGTGCTGGTAACAGGCTACGACATCATCTTCTTCTGGGTCGCCCGGATGATCATGATGACCACGCACTTCACCGGCAAAGTGCCCTTCAAGCACGTCTACATCCACGGCCTGGTGCGTGATGCACAGGGCAAGAAGATGAGCAAGTCCGAAGGCAATGTGCTGGATCCCGTGGACCTGATCGATGGCATCTCGCTGGAGCCACTGCTGGACAAACGCACCACCGGTCTACGCAAACCCGAGACCGCACCTACCGTGCGCAAGAACACGCAAAAGGAATTCCCCGAAGGCATCCCAGCCTACGGCGCCGACGCGCTGCGCTTTACCTTTGCCGCGCTCGCCTCGCTTGGACGCAGCATCAACTTCGACAGCAAGCGCTGCGAGGGATATCGCAACTTCTGCAACAAGCTGTGGAACGCCACCCGTTTTGTGCTGATGAACTGCGAAGGTCAGGACTGCGGCTTGCTGGAGCACACCAAGGAGCAATGCGCACCAGCCGTCTTCGCAGAAGACGGAAGCCTTATCAGTGCCAGTGGCCCGGCCCACGGCTACTTGAGCTTTACTGCAGCCGACCGCTGGATCGTCTCGCTGCTGCAGAAGACCGAAGCCGAAGTGGCAAAGGGCTTTGAAGAGTACCGCCTGGACAACGTGGCCAACACGATTTACCAGTTCGTCTGGGACGAGTTTTGCGACTGGTACCTGGAAATAGCGAAGGTGCAAATCCAGACCGGCGACGATGCGCAAAAGCGCGGCACGCGTCGTACCCTGATCCGCACGCTGGAAACCATTCTGCGTCTGGCGCATCCGGTGATTCCGTTCATCTCCGAAGAGCTCTGGCAGAAGGTGGCACCAGTGGCAGGACGCGCGGGACCATCGATCAGCATTGCCGCCTACCCCGTGAGCCAACCCGAGCGCATTGACGAAGCGGCTATCGCCCAGATCGTCAAGCTCAAGCTGCTGGTGGACGCCTGCCGCAATTTGCGCGGCGAGATGAGCGTGCCACCCAGCACGCGTTTGCCGCTGTATGTGGTGGCGCAAACCGAAGCCGAAGGCGCCTTCCTGAAAACCTCGGCGCCAATTCTCCAGGCATTGGCCAAGCTCAATGAAGTCAAGTTGTTTGCCGACGAAGCCTCCTGGCAAGCGGCAGCGCAGGCTTCTCCCGTGGCCGTGGTGGGTGATGCGCGCATCTGCCTGCACATGGAAGTGGATGTAGCCGCCGAGAAACTTCGACTGGGCAAGGAAGTCGCTCGTCTAGAGGGTGAGATCGCCCGAGCCAATGGCAAGCTGGCCAACGAGGCGTTTGTGGCCAAGGCACCCCCGGCTGTGATCGATCAGGAGCGTAAGCGTGTAGCAGGCTTTTCGGACACGGTGGCCAAGATGCGTGACCAGTTGAGTCGACTGGGATAAGTGAGGGATATTCAGCGGATCTGGTAGCCGCTGAATTGAAAAGGAGCGGGCCAACGGGCCCGCTTCTGCTTTTTAGCGACGCCGTAATACGTGGATGTAATCCGTGTCTTGTGTTTGCTGCTCCAACAACTCGTTGCCAGTTTGTTTCGCAAAGGCCTGGAAATCACGCAATGAACCCGCGTCCGTCGATACCACCTTGAGAACCTGGCCGCTTTGCAACTCTGCCAAAGCCTTTTTGGCCTTCAATATGGGCAGGGGGCAGTTCAGTCCACGGGTGTCAATTTCTTTGTCGATCAGCATATGTGTTCCTAGGTCACTTGCATTGTAGATTGCAGCCTATGCACTCTGCACACTTCACGCGGGAAAGACACCGGTTGACAGGTAGCGATCGCCCCGGTCGCACACCACAAACACAATCGTTGCATCGCGCTCGCGTGCCGCAATTTGTTGGGCCACCCAGCAAGCGCCAGCGGCGGAAATGCCTGCGAATATGCCCTCTTCACGCGCCATGCGGCGGCACATGTTTTCCGCATCGGCCTGGCTGACGTAGACCAACTCGTCGACATTGGTCGCGTTGTAAATCTTGGGCATGTACTCTTGCGGCCACTTGCGAATGCCAGGTATGCGCGAGCCTTCGGACGGTTGCGCTCCAATGATGCGAATTGCCGGATTCTTCTCCTTCAAGAACTGCGACACGCCGGTGATGGTTCCGGTGGTGCCCATTGCGCTCACAAAGTGCGTGACCCGGCCGTCCGTGTCGGCCCAGATCTCAGGGCCAGTGGTCTCGAAGTGCGCACGCGGGTTGTCGGGATTGGCGAACTGATCCAATACCGTGCCTTGCCCTTCGCGAACCATCTTGTCGGCCAAGTCGCGGGCGTATTCCATGCCACCACTCTTGGGCGTCAGGATCAACTCAGCGCCAAATGCCTTCATGGTTTGCACGCGCTCGATCGATAGGTCCTCCGGCATGATGAGCACCATGCGGTAACCCTTGATGGCTGCAGCCATCGCCAAGGCAATACCTGTGTTACCGGAGGTCGCCTCAATCAATGTGTCGCCCGGCTTGATTTCTCCACGCTCTTGTGCGCGTTGAATCATTGACAGTGCAGGCCTGTCTTTGACAGAGCCAGCAGGGTTGTTGCCCTCGAGTTTTCCAAGTACCACGTTGTTGCGCTCCGCATTGACCTGCACGCCTATGCGCTGCAATGCAACCAGGGGAGTTTTTCCGATCGTGTCTTCGATAGTGAGGTATTTCATATGCATAAATGTGCCATAATTTGAGTCGTACTTCATACCCTGCCCGGGTGGTGAAATTGGTAGACGCAGGGGACTCAAAATCCCCCGGAGAAATCCGTGCCGGTTCGATTCCGGCCCCGGGCACCAGCGTAAAGCTTGAAAAGCCTGCTATATTTTTGATAGCGGGCTTTTTTCATTTTTGGCCATGTAGCCACCATGTAGCCACTTTCCCACCATTATTGATGGGCACGCCAAATGCGCAACCAAGCAAAATTTAGGGCTATCGCCGCATGTGACTATGTGCGACTTACAACCGCGAAATGATAGGCATCCAAGGTTGGGCTCAGAACATAATGGGAACTGTAATCTCACCAGTTGTAGACTCCCTATAACGGGGGCTCAGACATGGCCAATAACGTCTTGCAGAATTTTGACTGGAACCAGATCCGACCATATGTCTTGTATCTGGAGCCGACTACCCCATTCGACAGCGGTATCTTCTTTACATTTGATTCAGAGCGAGAGTTGCTCGAAGTGATTCGGACCGAGCTCCTTGACTTCACATGCACAGACGATGATGGTCGTGAGGAAATGCAAAAGGACATAGAAGGCAGCCTTCCCGATTCAATCGGGTTAGTGGATACCTCCGTGCTCAACAACCTCAATGGCTGCATCACTGGGTGGACCGTCGGCTACATTGGTACGTTTAATGGGTGCATGAACGGCCAAACAAAGTCCGAGCGGTGGTTCAGGGAGAATTTCCGCCAACTTTTTGAGCTTAAAGGAGGGGATTCCCCCATAGCCGTGTGAATACCGTTAAACCTTCACGCTCTTGGTCAGTTTTAGGCAGCCTTATTAGCAACTCAATTCCATGGACATTGGGTGGCATGTCAGCCTTGGTGAACGCCAAGAACTCCGAACGGCCGGAACCCGACACCGATCGGTACTTTTTGTCAATACGACGACTGATTCCCAGAAAGTTCATATAGCATTTCAAATTGCATCAATCCGGCCATCAATGGAGTGCCACAGTGATAGAAAATATTGAATTCTTGGATTGGCTGACACTTGAAGAGGGTAAACCAGTCAAAATTGCAGTATTGGCGCAACTGATTGCAAGATCCCTTTACCCTGGCGACGAGGACGAAGCAGCATATCGGGTTGAGCGAGAGGTCCTTGACGATGACCTGCAAAAAGCCGTGCAAATCGCGCCGCCAATGAATTTGACTTCGTCTAGCCCAGACCGCTACAAATTGGAGCTGGTTGATGTACCGCTAAATGCCGAGATAATTCCTGGCCCCGATTTGGAGCGATTCCTGAATATGCGACGCATTGGGCTCCGCTTGATAGCGCCCGTCAACGATGGGCCTGTTTACTGGACACTCCAAAATGCGGCACTCGCGATCCAGAAACAAGAAGGCTGGTGCGTTCACACGCGAGATGGTTTCCTATTAGCTTTAGGTAAAGCCGCATGTAGGAAAGAATTGGTTGTGCGTGACCCTAGAACTGGAATAATTGATGAGATAGAAGGCCCTTTAATGAGTTCGGTTCACACGGTCACAGATGCGGATGTAAACAATTGGCTGGAAAAGCAAGGTGTCCCATACAGGTGGAACATTGCATCGCCAACACCTACAGAAGGTGTTGGTAACAATGTGCTATTGAATGACTCTGTTAGTCCAAAATCAGACGAACCACTGCCATTGCAGACACTAGATGCAGTCCCCACCACTACTGATATCAGCGGACCATTGCCGCTAACAACAAGCGATATCGCTCACTACTTCGCTGGCTTGAAATGGACTGAAGTTAAGTTGAAAAAACTTCTAGGGAACAAACCAAAGTGGCTTAGCGATTGCATTGTGACCCCTGGCAACCGCGGACGATCTGAAATTCTCTGGAATCCAGTTTATGTTGGAGCTGCACTGATAAGGCACATTAATGTGACGCCTTCACGTGTTAGAGCCATATTCAAGAATGAGGATAACAAAATGCTCCACCCGTGGCTTGAAGCATGGAAAAACTACGAATTCGATTACCTTGACAAGTAATAAGGGGTCTATTGACCCCGACTGCAAACCCTGAAACAGCGCCATTTTGCTACAAATAGCATAGCTACGTATTCAATGTTAGCGAGGGAAATTTCTATAAATCAATGAACCCCGGGGTTTATTGAAAAAATGCAGGGTTGTTGCAATTCATTCATTCCCATCCTGTGTTGTTGGGTTGAAGGTTGTAACCATGGAAACCGAAACAAGGCCTCCACTAGTGGGCGCCGCAAAACTAGCCAGTCGCGAAAAACGCATGCGCATCCATGTGGTCGTACCATTCCCTCCACTGGAACTTGAAACTCGTCCAACGGTTAGTACCGCCACAGCTGCTTACTATCTCAACCGAAAACCGCAGACCTTACGTATTTGGGCACTAACAGGCCACCCAATCGTGCCGCGCCGCGTAAATGGCCGGCTGGCGTGGTCGACGGACGCCATTCGTAAGCTGCTGGGTGTAGTGGCATGAGCACCACTACTAAGAAGTGGCTAGCACTAGTGGTCGGGTTCAGCTCACCTGATCCATGTAGCGGTCGTCGGCTAGTGCTCAAGGACCTGCGCACGTGCGCTGCACTGATACGTTATACGGTCTCGGTCATTTTAAAGTCACGGGTCAATCACTGCGGATACGGTTGAAAGCGTTTGGGCCGCCCCCCCTCCCTCGACAAGCCCTAGCTGCGGTGGAGGAAGTGGAGGACAAATTACATATTCGTCCTGGCAGAGTCTTTTTAATTGTTCAAAAGAACAAAATAAAAAGAGAACTGTGAGAGCAAACCTGAATTCATCCTCCACCTCATTCACTTTTCCATCAAGGACTTACTTTGAGCATGCAGTGCCATTCATCCTGTTTCAGGCAGCCTGAATTCTTTCGCCGAAACAATTCGCGATTTTTACAGCCTCACAAATGAGTCATTGCCACAACCAGGTCGTCGCCCTGTAATACACCACATATAGCTATATATCTATATATAACCATACCAACCAGTATACAGATCTGATACACCTGTACTTATGACGAATATATACCTGCAAGCTATTATCTTACACATATAGAGAATACATACACCATGTCTACATCCAACCTAACCAGTATTGATAACGCAACCAATACACCAGTAAACCAGGCTAAAACTCACTATACCCAGGCGGATTTGAACGACGCTATTCAGGAAAGTTTTGGCAATCCACCAACCCTACGTCTCCCAACACCTGCAAGTGACTGGAACCCTTTCCATTCGTCTTTGTTCGACACTGTACGAGTTATAGTGAATTTGAAGCATAAGCCGTTAGCCGAAGTTGCTGCTGGGAATCCTCATATGAAATGCAAGGGCTATTTCTGGTCGGTTCAATGCCCTGATACTGGCGCCGTAGCAACCGTGATTAGCAAGCTGTTGGCGCGCGATCAACTTTCCCCAGTTTGACTGAGTAGCGCGCGCTGGAAATTACTCAGGGTGATTAACCTTCCTGCTCTTTTTTTAAGCAGGACAGAAGGAGATGATCACCATGAAAGATTTGGGCATTGTTCGACGCTTGTTTTACCGTGACGGGTTGTCGATTTCAGAGATTGAGCGGCGCACGGGGCTGACCCGAAAGACGATCAGCAAGTGGCTCAGCGCACCGGAGCGCACCGAGCCGAAGTACCCGCGGCGTATCGCCGAAGACACCAAGATTTCCCCGTTTGCTGCGCAACTCACCAAGGCGCTGGAAGTGGATTCGCGTCGCCCCAAGCGTGACCGACGCACGGCATTAAGGTTATTCAAGGAAATCCAGGCGCAGGGATTTGAAGGCGACTACAGCCGTGTCACTGAGTTTGTACGCAGGTGGCGAGAGGCTGGTGGGCAAGCGGTAGTCAGGGCGTTTGTTCCATTACGGTTTGAACTCGGGGAGGCGTTCCAGTTTGACTGGAGCGAGGAGAGACTGCTCGTTGGTGGGGTGTGGCGCAAGATTCTGGCGGCACACCTTAAGCTGTGCGCCAGTCGTGCCTTTGTTTTGCAGGCGTACCCCACCCAGAGCCACGAGATGCTGTTCGATGCCCACACCCGCTCATTCATGGCATTAGGTGGCATTCCCCGGCGGGGCATTTACGACAACATGCGCACAGCCGTGGACAAGGTCAACAAGGGCAAGAGCCGAGTCGTCAACACACGCTTTGCAGCGATGGCCTCGCACTATTTGTTTGATCCGGACTTCTGCAATGTGGCCAGTGGTTGGGAGAAAGGGGTGGTGGAGAAGAACGTGCAGGACAGTCGGTTGCGGATTTGGCAGGACGCGACCAAAGAGCGGTTTGGCTCCTTCACCGAGCTCAACCTGTGGCTACTGGCGAAATGCCGTTCTCTCTGGCATGAATTGCGCCACCCGGAATTCACTGAGCACACCATTGCAGAGATACTCGAGCACGAGCAATCCAGCCTCATGCCCATGGTGGCGCCGTTTGACGGCTATGTCGAAACGCTGGGCAAAGTCAGCAGTACCTGTCTGGTGATTTATGACCGCTGCCGCTACTCTGTGCCGTGTGAGTTGGTGGGTCAAATCATGAGCGTGCGGGTGTATCCGGAGCACCTCGACTTCGTCGCGCATGATGCTGTCGTGGCCAGCCATATGCGCTGCTTTGAGCGCAAGCAAACCCGCTACGACTGGCAGCACTACATCCCGCTCGTTGAGAGAAAGCCAGGGGCGTTACGCAATGGAGCGCCCTTTGCTGATATGCCGCAGCCGTTCATGCGTTTGCGTGCCTTGCTGCTCAAGCACGATGGTGGCGACCGGGTGATGGCCAAGGTATTGGCCGCAGTTCCTAAATCCGGGCTGGAGGCGGTATTGGTTGCGGTGGAATTAGTGCTGGAATCCGGCAATCCGAGTGCTGAGCACATCGAGAATGTTCTGAATCGACTGAAGGCGGAGTCACCACCAGAATCCATTGAAACGCACCTGGAAGTGAGCGAGGAGCCGATTGCCGATGCAGGTCGATATGACAGCTTGCGCACGGAGGTGGACCATGCGTGAAGTTGCCACAGAGCTCAAGGACTTGCGTCTTTACGGCATGTCCAGTGCCTGGGAAGATCTGGTTTCCCAAGGCAATACCGTGGGATTGCAAACCGCAAGTTGGCTGGTCGAACACCTGCTGGACATGGAACATACCGACCGAGCCATGCGCTCCATTCGCTACCAATTGCACAGCGCCAAGTTCCCGGTGCACCGCGACCTGGCTGGGTTTGACTTCGACCATTCGAAGGTGGATCAGGGCCTAATCAAAGAACTGGCAACCATGTCATTTACGCAGGAGGCGCACAACGTCGTCTTCATCGGTGGCACTGGCACCGGCAAAACGCATCTGGCAACTGCCCTGGGCGTGGCCGGAATTACGCAGCAAAGCAAGCGCGTGCGATTCTATTCAACGGTCGATCTGGTGAATATGCTGGAGCAGGAGAAAGCTGCGGGCAAAGCCGGCAAGTTGGCGTTTGCACTCATGCGTATGGACTTGGTGATTCTGGACGAACTGGGCTATCTGCCATTCAGTCAAGCAGGTGGTGCATTGCTGTTTCATTTGCTGTCCAAGTTGTACGAGCACACCAGCGTCATGATCACCACCAACCTGACATTCGGGGAGTGGGCCAGTGTGTTTGGCGATGCGAAGATGACCACGGCACTGCTGGACCGGCTCACGCACCACTGCCATATCGTGGAGACCGGAAACGAGTCCTACCGGTTCCGCCATAGCACGGCCACTGCGAAGTCCCGCATCAAAGCCAGGGAGCAAATCAGGCGACCGAAAGGATCAGACCAGGAGGTGCCGTTCTGACAACTGCTCAGCGTGGAAATCCGCTTCGGGCTACGCCCTGCGCGGCTTTCCACGCTGGCTGTGAATGAATATGAAGTTGTATTGAAAACTATGCGTGGGATAAACTTATCCACAGGTCAGTCATTCAAGACTGGCTGCATTCCCTGAGTATTCGCTCGGCGCGCACGCCTGAGGAATATTGGACGCGCGCCAACA
>CANFNO010000032.1 GCA_947447845.1 Burkholderiales bacterium
CCGTCGATTCTTCGAGCAGCGGCAGCGCCAATCTCGGCGAAAAAGCCATCGCAGACATGGTGGATGGCATCGGACTAAAGAGCCAGGAAATTGCGGGTGTGCTGAGCGACATTGTTGGGCACCGCAAACATCTGATCGCCGAAGTTACCAAGCTCGGCGCCTACTCAAATGAACTCCAGGACCTGACCGCAGAGGTCAGCAAGATTGCCAACATGACAAACCTGCTGGCCCTCAATGCCAGCATCGAAGCCGCCCGTGCCGGTCCGCATGGACGCGGGTTCTCCGTGCTGGCAGATGAGGTACGTCGCCTCTCGATAACGTCCGCCGAAACCGGGAAAAAGATGAGCGCAAAGGTGGGCGCAATCATGTCTGCGTTGAAACAGGTGACCGAGATGTCCAGCGAACTCGGGCTGCACGATGAAGAACGCGGACAGGTTGCCTTTCGCCTGCTAGATGGGTCGGTCGCCAATTTCGGAGCTGCTGCGGCACAACTAACCAGCATCAACCAAGACTTGCGCCAAGGTGGCGTGCAAGTCGAACAGGAATTGCATCAGACACTTGTAGCGATGCAGTTTCTGGATCGGGTCTGCCAAATATTGCAACACATAGAGGCTGATCAGCAACGAATGCACGAGCACCTGCTGGAGGTGCAAGGAGCCCTGCAGCAGCGCCAGGCGCTGCCGACACAGGACGTCTCCGCGTGGCTTGCAAGGTTGCAAGCCAGCTACACCACGTTGGAGCAGTCAGCGGCCCACCACGGCAGTAAAGCCCAGACCGAATCAAGCGGCGACGTGGATTTCTTCTAAGCGCGTGCACCAGATGACCCCCCATGGCTATTTAGAAAAGGTTTGCTCAACATGAATGCAAAGACTGTGCTAGTTGTGGATGACGCGGCGTCTATCCGCGCAACGGTGTCCATTGCGCTGCAAGGCGATGGCTATGAAGTCATAGAGGCCAGCGACGGCAACGATGCGCTTCGTAAGCTGCAAGCCAGGCGTGTCCACCTCATTATTTCTGACGTCAACATGCCGGGAATGGACGGAATCACCTTGCTCAGGAAATTGCGTGAGCAAGCTGCGACCAAATTTGTGCCCGTCATCATGCTGACCACCGAAGGCAGCGATGACAAGAAGGCGCAGGGTCGCGAAGCCGGGGCAAGGGCATGGATTGTGAAACCGTTTAACCCCGTGAAGATGCTCGACGCGGTCAACAAGCTGATTCAGCGCTGAGCGAAGGCCGTGCCATGCCCCTAACCTTCAACCAGACCGAAAGCGGCACGATTGCAACCCTTTCGGGCGAGTTCACCATTGGCACGCTGGAAGACCTGAAAGCTCCCATGCTTGAAATGCTGGAGCACTTCAATCTGCAGTTGAATCTGTCTCAAGTTACCGAGTTTGATGGTGCCGGACTGCAACTTCTGAAAATAGTTTTGACCGAAGCGACGCGCAGAAACCGGCCAATTGTTCTGGAGCATGTCAACGCACATATGAGTGAGTGCATGCAACTGCTGGGCTTTGAAGTGGCCGTTGCCGATCCAGAGGAGACGCAACATGGATCTCTCTAAGGCTAGAAGCATATTTTTTGATGAATCGCGCGAGCAGTGCGATGCGTTGGAGCGCGCCCTGCTCGACCGCGATGAATATCCGGCGACAGAGGAAACATTCAATCTGCTGTTTCGCACAGCGCACACCATCAAAGGATCTGCCGGCATCTTTGGGCTGGACGCATTGGTGCGCTTCGCGCATGTGATGGAAAACGTGCTCGAACAATTGCGCAGCGGCAAGATCGGCTTGTCTGAGGGACTCACATCCTTGCTGCTGAAATGCAATGACCACTTGCGGCTGCTGCTGGACAGCGGTGAGAGTGACGAAAGCCTGGCTTTGCAGGATCTTCCGCAAGGTGCGGATTTACTCGTTGAATTGCAGGCCTTTCAACAGGTGCCAAAGGGCGAAGGCATTGCCATCACTGCCCTTGGTTTGCCGACTAAGCACGCCCACATTCCAGAGGCCGACGAAGCATTGACTGCATCGCCTGACTGGCACTTTTCGCTTCGCTTCCACGCGGACATATTCCGCATGGGATTTGACCCGCTGTCTTTCACCCATTACCTCAACAGATTGGGCTCGGTGAAGCATGTCAAAACCATCTGGCGCCAATGGCCAGAACTGTCAACGCTGGACCCGACCGAATGCTTCTTTGGTCTGGAGCTGTCATTGGAATCCAGCGCGGACCCGACACGGATTCGTGAAACCTTTGAATTTGTGCAAGATGACAGTTTCATCGGTACCCTGCCCCCACATGCTGCGATGAAAGAGTTCCGGGCCGTGCTGGAGGTACTCACGCTGAAGTTCGATGAATCCGCCGCGACACAAATCGAGCGCTGGCTTGCACAAGATGCGTTGACCCAGGACGAAGCAAACGCCTTGCGTTCCGATACACAGCAAGTCATGGGTGTGAATGCGAATGCGCCTGTGGCAACCGTTGCGGTCGCAGGAGCAACATCCGCCGCTCCGCTTCCCGCCGACACAGAAAGCACCGGTGTCAAATTAGACCGGCGTAAGACCGTCAGAGGGGAAAGCCAGTATGTGCGCGTAGAGGCAGCAAAGTTGGATCGCCTGATCAACCGTGTGGGCGAGCTAGTTATTGCAGCCTCAGGAACGACCCTTTTGACGCAGGCACTCAAAGACCCGGAGTTGCTGGAATCAGTAGCAGGCATCAATGCACTGGTGGAAAGCATTCGTGACGATGCACTGACGCTGCGTATGGTTCCGGTGGGCGACATCTTCAGCCGCTTTCCGCGTCTGGTACGCGAGACCGCGCAACTTTTGGGCAAAGAAATCCGCCTGGAAATCAAGGGTGCGGAAACCGAGATCGATAAGTCCATGGTCGAGAAGCTCTCAGACCCTTTGATGCACATCGTGCGCAACGCTTTGGACCATGGCATGGAGTCTCCGGCACAACGCCAAAAGTCGGGCAAGCCGCCCTTGGGCACGGTCACTCTGGACGCGTACCACGACACGGGAGCCATCGTGATTGAGATCCGTGATGACGGCAACGGTATCAATCGCGAAAGAGTCCTCGCAAAAGCAAAAGAACGCGGTCTGGTGCCCGAAGGGCGGCAACCGTCTGACCAGGAAATACTTCAGCTGATTTTTCTACCCGGATTCTCCACGGCTGACGCCGTCAGTGATTTGTCGGGGCGTGGCGTCGGGATGGATGTGGTCAAACGCGGCATTGAGTCCTTGCGGGGAGTGGTTGAAATCGAGTCCAAGCAGGGCATCGGCACTTCATTCAAACTGCGCCTTCCATTGACGTTAGCCATCATCGATGGCTTCCGTGTCGAAGTGGATGACGCCACGCTCGTCATGCCTCTGGACATGATGTATGAGTGCGTGGATATGCCTGCGGGCGCCATGCAACAACACGCACGGCAGATCAGCGTGCGAGGGGAATGGTTGCCGTTTGTGTCCCTGCGCGAAATGTTTGGCCTGTCACCTGCTACCGGGCATGAGTTTGTAGTGATCGTGCACT
This sequence comes from Burkholderiales bacterium, assembly GCA_947447845.1. Next base: position 3,532 of record CANFNO010000032.1, read on the forward strand.
CCGGCAATAGCAAAGCGGGCATTGTGGTGGACAAACTGCTTGGGGAAGTGCAAGCCGTCATCAAACCCATGGGCGAGATTTTCACATCATTGCGTGGCTTTAGCGGCTCTACGATTTTGGGCAACGGCCGCCCTGCACTGGTGCTCGATATTCCACAACTCATTCAGCATGCATGGCGCTGTGAGCGCAGGCAAGCACACATGTTGAAGCCCGAGCTAGCCCCTGTGCAAGTCGCACCCCTTTGAATTCCAACCCACAAATTTCGGTCAACCCAAGGAGACATCATGAAATGGTTCCATCAACTGCAGGTAGCCAGCAAGCTCATCTTATCGATCGCAATACTGCTGATCCTGACCATTTCCATGGGGGGCGTAGGCTACTCCGCGATGGGGCAAATGGCGAGCCTGGTTGACGATATGCACGCCAATCAACTCACGCCCATCATGGATGTGGCCAACGCGAACATGCAGGCCATCTACCAAAACCGCAGCCTCTACCGCGTGATCGTGGAGCCAAACCAAAAGGGCATGGACGAGGCCGTGGCAAATGGGATCAAATTTGAAAAGGAGATGTTCGTTCTGATAGACAAATACCGCAGAACCGAGCTCTCCGATCCCGAGAAAGAGCTGTTGCGAAAGTTTGATGCGTCCTGGCCCATCTACAAGGCGGCTTGCGTGGACATGCTGCGTTGGGCCAACACCGATGGGGGCACCAACCAGGAGGCGAATACCAAGGCAGCCGATGAGATGCGCTTGAAATGCCGCCCTGCGTTTAACGTCACCGATGACATTTTGACGGACATTGTGAATCTGAACAAGAAGCTGTCAGATGAGGCACTCGCTACTGCCAAAGGCACCCAACAATCGACTGGCCTGCGACTCATGCTGGCCGGTCTGTTCGCGGTCGTGATGGGAGCCTTGCTGGGATGGCTGGTGACCTACAGCATCTTGCGCCAGCTAGGGGCGGACCCTTCGTACGCAGTGGAAGTAGTGGCCCGTGTCGCCGACGGAGATTTCTCGGTGCCAGTCAAATTGCGCTCTGGGGACACGACCAGCTTGCTGTTCTCGATTCGGGAGATGATTCACAAATTGTCCAACACCTTGACCGATGTGGGTGCGATGTCCGAGTCGCTCGGGTCTGCATCCGAAGAAGTGGCATCAACCGCCAATTCGCTCTCGCAAACGGCCGCACAACTTTCCGGCAGTGTGGACCAGACGGGTTCCGCAGTCGAAGAACTGGCATCCACGGTTACACAAAATGCAGACAACGCGCGCGTCACGGAAGGCATTGCAACCAAGTCGGCCAGCAGCGCCACGCAGAGTGGCAAGGCAGTGGGCGACATGGTTCACGCCATGAAGGAGATCGCGAACCGTATCACCGTGATCAACGACATCGCCAACAAGACAGATTTGCTGGCTATCAACGCTGCCATTGAGGCGGCACGTGCTGGTGAGCATGGCAAGGGCTTTGCAACAGTGGCGGTCGAGGTACGCAAGCTAGCCGAGCGCTCTCAATTGGCGGCTCGTGAGATTGGTGACTTGGCCGGGCGCTCGGTGGGAGTAGCGGAGCAAGCCGGTACGCTGCTGACCGAAATGCTGCCCGGCATCGACCAAACATCCACCCTGGTTCAAGAAATTGCAGCCGCCTCCAGAGAGCAGCGTTCAGGTATTGACCAGATCAACACCGCAGTCTCACACATCAGCCAGGGCATGCAGTCGTCCGCCGCGTCGGCAGAAGAATTGAGCTCTACTTCTGAAGAACTCAGCGCCACCGCCATGAAGCTGCAAGAACTGATGCAGCAGTTCACCTTGATGGGGTCCAGACCACAGCGAGGCCAGGCCAAACCCCGCGTGGGCAGGACACCTGTTTCCAAAAAGCTGGGCCACACGCGGACAAGCGCTGCAGATGACCTTGAAGTGGCAATTGATAGCCAAAAGTTCAACGACTATTGAGGAGCCTTCCATGCAAGATAGTCTTGAACTTTCAGGCGGTGGCTCAGGCAAGTTTCATTGCGTTACCTTCATTTTGGGTGGCGACCTGTTCGCCATCGAAATCGGCTTCATACGTGAAATCGTTGAGTTCGAAGGGATCACACGCGTGCCCATGATGCCCAACTTTGTCCGCGGCATCATCAATTTGCGCGGCGCAGTGGTGCCTGTCATTGATTTGTCGGTTCGATTTGGTCGTGGTGACACAGCCATCGAGTCTTCCACCTGTGTGGCCATTTTGTCATTGCCTAATGCCGACGCACGCTACAACGAAGTGGGTGTCTTGTTGGATGCCGTATGCGAGGTGCTGGAAATTCCCAACAAGGACATCGACCCCACACCTACCTTTGGCTCCAATATCCGTGGCGACTTCATTCAAGGCATTGCCACCATCGGTGACAAGTTTGCCATCATGCTGGACGTGTGCAAGGCGTTGTCAGTCACGGAACTCAGTGTTATGGCTGAAGTTATCAATCGCGAACAATACGCGGACAGCCTAGACGTCGCTTGAATTCCTCAGCGCATGGACAGCAACTTATGAGTTTGGACTGGTCCGCGAACAGCGGCATATTGCTTTCCGAACGCGATTTTGAATACTTTCGAGCCTTCATTCTTGAGGCTGCCGGTATTGACCTAGGCCCCAATAAGCGGGCCTTGGTTCAGTCGCGTTTGGCTTCGCGCGTCAGGACGTTTGGTTGCCAAACTTTCACTGAGTACAGAAGCAAGCTTCAACGCGATGATGCAGCACACGAGCGCGAGCAAGCGATCAACCTTCTCTCGACTAACGAAACCTATTTCTTCAGGGAGCCACAACATTTTGAATGGCTGCGCGACAAGGTACGTGCAATTGCAGCACAACGCGATGCCCCGGTGCGCATCTGGTCTGCGGCATGCTCCACGGGCGAAGAGCCCTACACCATCGCCATTACGCTGGCCGAAGCATTGGGCCTTTCCTCCACATGGCGGGTTTATGCCACTGATATCAATACCCAAGTTACGCGCTATGCGAAGCGCGGTGTTTATCCGATAGCACGCGTGCAAAAGACACCCCAATACCTATGGCAAAAGTACTTCCAGCACGGCAGCGATGAGTACGAAGGCAAGGTTCGAATAAAAGGCAGCTTGCAAGACCGTGTGGATTTTTCAAACATCAATTTGCTGCATTGTTCCAAGGCACGCGAACGTGATTTCGATGTCATTTTTCTTCGCAATGTGCTGATCTACTTCAATGATGAAACCAAGCACCAGGTTATTGAGCAGCTCTGCGGCAAATTAGTACTCGGTGGGCATCTCTTGATAGGCCACGCAGAGACTCTTCCACAAAGCCGCTTTCCCCTGGTGCAGGAGGCTCCGTCCCGTTATCGACTGGTGCGCGGACAGGAACCTGGCAAGGCATATCCATGAGCATCAAGGTTTTGATCGTTGACGACTCCGCGGTCGTGCGCGAGGTGCTGACGGCAATGCTTTCCAAGGCGCCGGATATTGAAGTCATCGGAGCCTGCCCGGACCCCATCTTTGCCCAGCAAAAGATGAAGACGGTGTGGCCGGATGTCATCGTGCTGGATATCGAGATGCCACGCATGGATGGCCTTACCTTTTTGAGACTGATCATGGCGCAGCGCCCTACGCCTGTTGTCATCTGTTCTTCGCTGACGCAGGAGGGCGCCAAGATAACGCTAGACGCGATGTCTGCTGGTGCCGTGGCGCTGGTCACCAAGCCCACGGTCAGATTGAAGGCATTCCTTGAGGATTCTTCCGAGGTGCTGCTGCATGAAGTACGCGCGGCTGCCTTGGCGCAGATGGGCAAATTGCGGCCCATGCCACTTCACACCAACCCTGCCATGGAAGTTGCGCCAATGCCAATTTCGGGCAGGGATCTGTTTCACACAACCGACAAGATCATTGCTATTGGCACCTCCACAGGCGGTACACAGGCATTGGAATTCTTGCTCCCTCAACTTCCCTACGACACTGTCGGGATCGCTGTGGTGCAGCACATGCCTGCGCAGTTCACCAAGTCCTTTGCGGCACGCCTGAATGGTCTTTGCAAGATGGAGGTGCGGGAGGCCCAAACCGGTGACCGCCTGCTTCCGGGGATCGTGCTCATCGCACCGGGCGGGCGTCACCTGTCGATCGGGCGTAACGGTGCCCAATTTGTGTCGGAAGTTAAGGATGGCCCTCTGGTGTCCCGGCACCGCCCTTCGGTTGATGTGCTTTTTCGTTCGGTCGCCCACTGCGCCGGGAAAAACGGGACCAGTGTGATGTTGACCGGAATGGGGGATGACGGCGCCCGCGGCATGCGCGAGATGTTTGATGCCGGAGCGCGCACCATTGCCCAGGATGAGGAGTCCAGTGTGGTGTACGGCATGCCCAGGGAGGCATTGGCCCATGGTGGAGTGCAAGAGGTCATGTCCCTAAGCCAAATCACCTACACGCTCGCTAGCATGAGGGGATAGGCGGGGCAGACAGCTACCATGCACACTTGCCCTGTTTTTTCACGGAGTGCCCATGTCTACTGCGTCTCATCTGGTCAACCATCAAATCCGCTTGGCCGCTCGCCCGGTGGGCCTGCCGAAAGCAACTGACTGGAATCACACCAGCGAGCCAGTCGCCGAGCCGGACGACGGCGGTGTGCTGGTGCAGACGCTGGCCTTGTCACTGGACCCTGCTATGCGCGGTTGGATGAACGAGGGCAAGAGCTATATACCGCCCGTAGGGATTTGCGAGGTGATGCGCGCTGGAGGTGTGGGCCGGGTTGTTTCGTCACGCAACGCGCGCTTTGCCGCGGGCGACATGGTGAGTGGCGGTCTGGGCGTGCAGGAGTACGCAACGTTCAGTGCGGACGCCCTCAAGTCCAGCGGCCTGGCAAAAATCGACTTGGCGCTGGGCAGCCTGACCCAGTGGCTGAATGTGCTCGGGATGCCAGGCATGACAGGCTACTTCGGGCTGATGGACATCGGCCAACCCCAGCCCGGCGAAACGCTGGTGGTTTCCGGTGCCGCCGGTGCTGTCGGTCAAACCGTGGGGCAACTGGCCAAGATCAAGGGCTGCCGGGTAGTGGGTATTGCGGGTGGCGAAGCCAAGTGCGAGTGGGTCGTGAAGCAGTTAGGGTTTGACGCCTGCATTGATTACAAGGCTGGACCCAACGCGGTGCGCGATGGCCTGAAGGCGCATTGCCCGGACGGCGTGGACATTTACTTTGACAACGTGGGCGGCGAGATTCTGGACACCGTGCTCACACGCATCCGCCGCCGGGCCCGCATCATCATCTGCGGCGCCATCAGCCAGTACAACAACACGACTGCCGTGCAGGGACCGAAGAACTACCTTAGCCTGCTGGTGAACCGGGCGCGCATGGAAGGTATGGTGGTGTTTGACTATGCACAACGCTACCCGCAGGCCATTGCCGAAATGGCGGCCTACCTGAAGGAAGGCCGCATGCACAGTCGTGAAGACGTGGTGCATGGGCTGGAACATTTCCCCCAGGCTTTGCTCAAGCTATTCAATGGCGAGAACTTCGGCAAGTTGGTGCTGGAAGTGGGAAAGGCCTGAGGCAATTTCCCGGGCGCGGAGTTAGTCCTCGCGCCAGTTTGACAGCCAACGCTCGGCCAACTTTCCGGCAGTTTCGCGTCCGCCCAGACCAAAGGCGATTGCCACTGCGACGGCAACTGCGCCCAGTGTCAATCCAAATGCCATCTGGACAATGTCATTGGCAATGCCCATTGCCCGCAGACCCATGCCCAGCACCAGTCCAAGGATGGCGATACGTGCAAAGCCGGCCAGGGTCTTGCCGTTGTTTGCATCGGATTTTCTGATGGCACCGTAGACCATATTGGATAGCCAGTAGCCCACCACCAGAATGACGCTACCCAGCAATATGTCACTCGCAAACACCACAAATCCAGCGGTGAACTGCCTGACCTGCACGAAGCCAAGTTGATCGGCCGCTTCGGTCACTGCAAACATCATGGAAAAGAAAACGATCAGCCAAGCCACCCATTGTGAAGGTCGACTCTCGGTGCCCTCAGCTAGCAGGCCTACTTTCTGGGGAAAGCTATCGAAACCACCACTCTCAAGCAAATTGGAAACCAGGCTGGAAACGAAGCGCGAAAGGTACCAGGTCAACATCAGAATCACCACCGCGGCAAAGAGGTGCGGCACGGCCATAAAGACTTGCTGGAGCATGGCGGAGGCCGGCTTGGAAATGGCTTCAATTCCCAGCGCGTCCAAGGCTGCGATGGACATCGTTAAAAAGACGGTTATGAACACCACGTTGCCAGCCAAAGCGGAGAGGCGCACCGATTTTTCAAGTCCAACACTTTCGTTCACCCGGTCAAGACCTGCAGCCATCAACAGACTGGTGACTAAACCGCGCAGTACACGCCCGACCAGGTAGCCGACCACCGCGATAAGCACGGCAGCGGCTCCCTTGGGTAGCACGCTGACTATTTGATCCACCATGTGACTTACGGGTTCAAGTAAACCCTTAAGACTCAGGGCATTGAGGATTGCGGGCAAAAACATGAGATTGACGATCCAGAACAGTACGTTCCCGGCACTCTCACTCATGGGGCGCATACCAGCCTGTGCGGACAATTTTTCGTCCAAAGTGGTGGCGGCCAAAGCGCGCGTAGCAAAAGCACGGATGATGGTCGCCAGTATCCAGGAGACGAACGCCAACACCGCCCCCGCCACCAGGCGCGGAAGGTAGCCAACCACATCGTTCATGAGATTTGAAAATGGCAAACTGAGTAACTGAAGGTCCAGAACGTTGAGGACCGCAATCAGTGTGGCCAGCAGCACCAACCAGAACGCAGCACTGGAGACCGGTGATTCCGCATCCATGCTGGCTCCGGTGCTTTCCTCGATTTGCTTGTTGACGCCCAAGAGTCCAAGCGTCTTTCGTATGACTGCGCGACACATGACGGCCAAAAGCCACCCGAGAATCAATATCGAAACAGCTCCGAGTACGCGCGGAATTTCCGCGCCCAACGAAGTCTGCAGTGAGTTAGCAAGCGTTGTGAAATCCATTCGATGTTCTCCGTTCTTTTTTTGATAAATAGCGCGTTTAAGAATCAATGCAGAGCTGCTTTGCATGGCAGCACTTTTCAGTGCCGGTGGCACCTTGTTCACAAAGCGATCTTAAGTCAACTCACATGCATCTTATTCTGCAAAATTTAAATTCAATAGCCAATTAAACTATCATTTTTTATAGAATGTGAATTAAAGATCTTAATTTTCATAATTGCTTTGCATTGCAACGAAGAGCAAGAAGTAAGTTTTATGACGGTTGTGCAGCACATGCGCTAGTCAGCGTCCTGACGCCAGACCTGGCCGCTGACAGTGAAGGCGCGAGGTCCTGTAAATAGGAGCATGCGCTGGTTCGAGTCATAAATATTTATTCATCGCTGTCCCAGGCCTTCATCAAATCGGGTGGGATCATGGTGGCGATCTCCGAGAAGCGTTTGCCCCACATGCGGTCTGCCTGTTTGATCAGAATGGTGACCGGGCTACTGGGCTCGTGGTGCTCTATCCATTGACGCACTTGGCGCAACTGGAGGCGAATCTGCTCACGCTCTTCAATCACGCTTTGCTGCAGCATGGGCGCGGTGAAAGTTGTCAGGCTCTGAGAGTCCACTTGTTTAAAGCCTTCTGACACCATTAGCTGGCTGTCGGCCGGCTCCATAGCCTCGGCATGAAACTTGGCCACCCGCTTTTCCGGCTCAGCAAACGAGGCCAGGCAAGCGATCAAGCGAATCAAGGGCTCAAGGCTGGGCGCATCATCACCCAAAGACGTCTTGCTCCACTGATCGATGGTTTGCACACAGTCGCCACAGGCGAGCAAGGCCAGCAGTGAGGCATCGCGCTTGTTATGCAAATCGGCCAACTGGCGCTTCACCACATCGGGGTCCGGCGCATAGGGCGGACGCGGAAACGCCAGCGCCCGCTCCACATCTCGCACGCTAAGACGAAAGGCGGTGTGGCCTGTGACCACTACATCACGCACGTCACCCAACAGCCCTTCGGGATCGCAGAGCGCTGCCAAGGCATTGGCACGCACGGCGGGATCAACAACACCATCCAAAACCAGCTGCGGGTGCACTTGCTCAGGGTAATTTTGCAGCACGGCCTTCAGGGTGCTCAGGCCCTCCAACAGACCGCGGGCACCGGCCATGCGGCAACGCGCGCGGGTGAACCAGACCAAAATGGATATGTCCTTGCTTTTAAGCAGCAGGCGCCGGGCGTCGCGCTCCACCTCGGCCCATTCAGGCGCCTCCGGTTTGGAAGAAAACTTGCCGTATTGCACGTCGGTCTTGGGTTCCAGACGGGCTTGCAAAACGGCATATTCGGTGTCGTACTCCAGGTTCTCGCCACAGGGCGTGGCCTCGCTAATGCGGGATAGCAGTTCGGGCACAACGGCCTCCGTGAGCTCTTTGCTGGAACCTCCGGTAAGCGCGGAAAGCAGTTTTTTGAGGGGATTCATGCGCTGTAACTTTCGGGTTCAAAAACCATTCCGGTGACGGGTGGCGACACGGCAACACGCGTGCCACTGGAAGCCATCCAGGTTGACCACCCCAGTTGAGTGCTGCTTCCCAGTTGGGCTTCTGGAGCCGCGTCGCTTCGGATCAGCAGCTCCACTTCCCACACATATTCAAAGCCGATAAATGAGCGCACGATCTCAATCAGCGCAGGCAAATCCTTGCCCGTGGGTGAACCCTGGGGCGTGAGGCGCAAATAGCCATCCATATCCAGTGGCCCAATCACCAGACGAAAGCG
>CANFNO010000033.1 GCA_947447845.1 Burkholderiales bacterium
CCGGACAACAAAACGATGGGAAGTTCAGGGTGGCGGTCGCCAAAAATGGCCAGAGCGTCTAAACCATTCATGTCTGGCAAGTGGTAATCCAGCAGCACCAGATCGAGGTCGCCGTGTTTTTGCGCGATGACGAACGCCTGCTCGCAGTTCCCCGCCTGCAGAACTTCGAGATTTTCTTCCAGACCTTTGAGCACTTGGCGCAAACCTTCGCGCACCAGTGCATGGTCATCAACGACAAGAATTTTCACGAATTTCTCTTTTATTTTGTCTAAGCGAACGAGCTATGTTGCGACCGAAGGCATTTTCACCGCAAATGCACTTTTTCGCCTCCCAAAATAACAAAACCCGCTTACGCGGGTCTTGCTTGGTATCAACGGTACTGATTAGGCGCCGTGGATCTTCATCATAAGCGGGACGATCAGTAACGCCACGATGTTGATAATTTTGATCAACGGGTTCACGGCCGGGCCGGCCGTGTCCTTGTAGGGGTCGCCCACGGTATCGCCGGTGACCGCAGCTTTGTGGGTTTCAGAACCCTTGCCGCCAAAGTTGCCATCTTCAATGTACTTCTTGGCGTTGTCCCATGCTCCGCCGCCGGTACACATCGAGATAGCCACAAAAAGACCGGTCACGATGGTTCCCATCAAAAGGCCACCCAGAGCAGCCGGGCCGAGAACCAGTCCTACCAAAATGGGCGCGACAACCGGCAACAGGCTTGGGATCATCATTTCCTTGATGGCAGCGCTGGTCAGCATGTCCACGGCAGTGTCGTACTCGGGCTTGCCGGTACCGTCCATGATGCCCTTGATGTCGCGGAACTGGCGACGGACTTCAACTACGACCGCACCGGCTGCGCGCCCAACCGCTTCCATGGCCATGGCGCCGAAAAGATAGGGAATCAGGCCGCCAATGAACAAACCGATGATGACCATGGGGTCGCTCAGATCGAATTTGACGTGGCTGCCCAGGCCTTCGAGCTTGTGGGTGTAGTCAGCAAAAAGAACCAGTGCAGCCAGGCCGGCCGAGCCAATGGCATAGCCCTTGGTCACTGCCTTGGTGGTGTTGCCAACCGCATCCAGCGGGTCGGTGATGTCACGCACGCTGGCGGGCAACTCGGACATTTCGGCAATGCCACCAGCGTTATCGGTGATGGGTCCGTAGGCATCCAGGGCCACCACAATGCCTGCCATGCTGAGCATGGAAGTGGCTGCAATGGCAATACCGTAAAGGCCAGCCAGAGCGTAGGCCGAGTAAATGGCTGCGCAGACAAACAGCACGGGCCAGGCGGTAGAACGCATGGATACGCCCAGACCGGCAATGATGTTGGTGCCGTGGCCGGTGGTGGAGGCTTCTGCAATGTGGCGTACGGGCGCGTACTGTGTTCCGGTGTAGTACTCGGTAATCCAGACTAGCGCGCCTGTCAGGATCAGACCAACGGCGCAGGCACCGAACAATGCGCTAGACGTCACCATTCGGCCATCGGCTTGCGTCAGAGCGGCTGGAAACAGCGCTTGCGTCACGAAGTAAAAAGCAATCAGCGACAAGATGCCAGCCACTGCCAAGCCCTTGTACAAGGCGGGCATCACGTTCTTCATGCCGGGTGAAGCCTTGACAAAGAAGCAGCCGATGATGGAAGCCACGATAGACACGGCACCTAGGCTTAAGGGGTAGAGCACTGCGTTGGGTCCACCGGCACCCAGCAACAACGCGCCGAGCACCATGGTGGCAATCAGCGTCACGGCATAGGTTTCGAACAAGTCAGCGGCCATACCGGCGCAGTCACCCACGTTGTCACCGACGTTATCGGCAATCACGGCGGGGTTGCGAGGGTCATCTTCCGGAATGCCGGCTTCGACCTTGCCGACCAAGTCAGCGCCTACGTCAGCACCCTTGGTAAAAATGCCACCGCCCAGACGAGCAAAGATGGAAATCAGCGACGAGCCGAAGGCAAAACCAATCAGCGGGTTGAGTTTTGCAGCTGTCACGGCTCCGTCCGGTACCAGAAACATGTAGAAACCGGTTACGCCCAGCAGGCCCAGACCCACAACCAGCATCCCGGTGATGGCGCCGCCGCGAAAGGCCACGTCCAGCGCCGGGCCAATGCCCTTGGTGGCGGCTTGGGCTGTGCGCACATTGGCGCGTACCGACACGTTCATGCCGATAAAGCCGCAGGCTCCGGACAGCACCGCGCCGAGCACAAAGCCCACAGAACTCATGGAATCCAGAAATACTGCGATCAGAATTGCCAGCACAACGCCGACCATGGCGATGGTCTTGTATTGGCGTGAAAGATAGGCTGCTGCACCGGTTTGGATGGCAGCAGCAATTTCCTGCATCCTCGCGTTACCCGCATCCTGCGAAAGAATCCAACTACGTGCCCAAACACCGTAAACCACGGCAATAAAGCCACACACGAGCGCCAATGTCAGCGCCGAGTTGCCCGTCATATGTAATCTCCTTGTTGATTCGCAAAAAAGGGCCAACGCATGCGCTCGCCCGCTGCGTTGCTTCCTCGTTGCTCCTGGTCAACATATTGCCGGGGAGAAGATTGGCCAACCGCCGAACTGTACCGTTAAAAAATGACGGTTCTTGAAGTTCGCAAGGGCTGAGTCAGTAAAATCAGGGTTAATCCCGACAGTATTTGATTTTCATCATTAAAGAGACCACCCATGTCCTTAGACAACGTTACCCCCGGCCCGAAATGTCCTGAAGAGTTCAATGTGATCATCGAAATCCCGATGAACGCTGACCCCGTGAAGTATGAAGTGGATAAGGCAACCGGCGCAATTTTCGTGGACCGTTTCATGAGCACGGCCATGCATTACCCCACCAACTACGGCTATGTGCCCAAGACGATGTCGGGTGATGGCGACCCAGTTGACGTGTTGGTGATTACCCCTGTGCCCCTCATTCCTGGCGTGGTCGTGCCCTGCCGCGTGATCGGCATTTTGATGATGGAAGACGAGGCCGGCGTGGATGGCAAGGTGTTGGCCGTGCCGACCAACAAGATCCTCTCCCTCTACAGCCGCTGGAACAAACCAGAGGATTTGCAACCCCTGCGTCTGAAGACCATTGCCCATTTCTTTGAACACTACAAGGATCTGGAAGAAGGCAAGTGGGTCAAGATCATCGGCTGGGAAGGCCCGGACTCTGCCCGCAAGGAAATCATGGACGGCATCGCGGCATACAACAAGCTGCAGGCCTAAATTACGGGGCTAGTCCCGTTTTTGAAACGGCTCATCCAGTGCAAGCGCAATCCGGCCAATATCTAACGCTTCGGTTAGGGTCGGAAGAGTACGCCATTGACATTCAGCGGGTGCAGGAACTTCGTTTTTACGAGGAACCCACCCGCATGGTGAATTCACCCGCTTTCATCAAGGGTGTGGTGAATTTGCGCGGCGTGATCGTTCCGATAGCCGATTTGCGACTCAAGTTACAGATCGAGAACGTGCAATACACCGACTTCACGGTGGTCATCATCCTGAACATTCAGGGTACGGTCGTTGGCGCGGTCGTGGATTCGGTTGCTGACGTGCTGACCATTGAAGCAGATGCCATCAAGCCCGCACCGCAGTTTGACTCCGTGATGGATGCCCGATTTATCGTGGGCCTGGTCAAGGAAGGTGAGCGAACCTTGATCGTGATGGATGTTGACGCGTTGATGAGCCATGCCGAACTCGGCATGGTCGTCTGACGCTTTAATGGGCGTTCAGTCCTTGCGAAAAGGATTGCGCGTGCCCAGGTCTTCCATGTAGTTCTCAATTCCGTTGCCTTCGCGTTGCAGAAAGTTGGCAATGGCGTTGCTGAACTCAGGGTGCGCAATCCAATGTGCACTGCTGGTTTTCACCGGTAACAGAGCCCGCGCCATTTTGTGCTCTCCCTGGGCACCACCCTCAAAGCGTTGGTAGCCATTGGCAATGCACCACTCCAGCGGCTGGTAATAGCAGGCTTCAAAGTGCAGGCAATCGACACGCTCCAAAGCACCCCAGTAGCGGCCATAGGCCACTTTTTCCAGGCGTGGCTCGCTCCCTTCGCCAGCCATTGACGCGTAACTGCCGATAGCAATCAAACTGCTGGCAATGGGGCGGCCTTCGCGTTCGGCCACAAACAACAACCAATTCTCCGGCATGGTTTGCGCCATGCGCTTGAAAAAGTCTGGACGCAGATACGGCGGGTTGCCATGTTCCAGGTAGGTACGCTCGTAACAGCGATAGAAAAAATCCCAGTCCTTGGCTGTTATCGCTGCGCCTTCGGCGTGCCGGAAGGTGACGCCTGCCTCGCTGACTTTGCGTCGTTCCTGGCGAATCTTTTTGCGCTTGTCTTGTGACAAGGACGCCAGAAAGGTATCAAAGTCGGTGTAAAGCTCGGCGCTGTTGTTCCAGTGGAACTGCACCGTGTGGCGCAGCATTAGACCCGCCTCGGAGCAAGCGGCCATGTCCTCGTCGGCGCCGAACAACAGGTGCAACGAGGACAAATTCCATTGACGGCTCAAGCCCACCAAAGCTCGGATCAAAGCGAGGCGAGCCTTGTCGTCCCGGGCCAACAATCTGCTACCCGGCACCGGTGTAAACGGCACAGCCACCACGGCCTTGGGGTAGTAGGGGAGGCCATGCTGCTGGTAGGCGTTAGCCCAGGCCCAGTCAAACACGTATTCACCCATCGAGTGGTCTTTGATGTACATCACAGCGGCTGCGGCCAACTGGCCATGCTCATCATGCAGGCTCACAAAGCGCGGCTCCCACCCGGTGTCAGCGCAGGCACTTGCGCTGAGGTGCAGGGCGCTCAGGTAGGCATGGCGCATGAAGACGCTGGCGTGGCTCTGTGACGCCAGCAAGGCATCCCAGGCCAGCGAATCCACGTCTGCGGGCGACGTCTGCACCTGAATGACATAATCATTCATGCCGCGCTCCAGAGCGCCACTGCCGCATTTTTCTTGTGGCTCTTAACAAAGTATTGCTGGTTCATGAATCTCAAACTGTGCGTAGCGCAACTCAATTTTTTCGTGGGTGATCTAAGTGGCAACGTTCGCAAAATTGTGGACGCCGCGCAGCAGGCCTATGCGAAAGGTTCGCGTCTGTTACTGACGCCCGAATTGTCCTTGTGCGGATACGCGGCAGAAGACCTTTTTTTGCGTCCCGCCTTTATTCAAGCCTGTGATGATGCCTTGTTGGACTTGGCCTCGCAGCTTGCCGGGTTAAAGGGAATGGCAGTAGTGGTTGGCCACCCCACAGGTGGCGATAGCCGCACACGCTCTGTTTCCACCCAAAGCCGCTATAACGCCGCCAGTGTCCTGCGAGACGGTGAAGTCGTTGCGCGCTACGCCAAGCGGGAGTTGCCCAATTACCAGGTGTTTGATGAGCGGCGCTATTTCAGCCCGGGTGATGGTGTCTGTGTGTTTGAGGCCGGGGAGGGCGCTGATTGCGTGCGCGTGGGCCTGCTGATTTGCGAGGATGCGTGGTTTGATGCACCCGCGCGATTGGCCAAGGAGGCCGGGGCGGAGGTCTTGGCGGTGATCAACGCATCGCCATTCCATATTGGCAAGGGTTATGAGCGCGAGGCCGTGATGGCCCAGCGCGTGCAGGCCACGGGGCTGCCTCTGATTTACGCGCATTTGGTGGGCGGCCAGGACGAGGTGGTCTTTGAAGGCCACTCCTTTGCGATGAATAGCGACGCCACGCTGGCCGCCAGAGCTTCAAGTTTCAGGGAGGAACTTTTCCCATTGGATCTTGTGCGCGGCTCTGCCGGGCTGTCGCTCAGCGGTGCCATTGAACCCGTGCGTAGCCCCGAGGCGGATTTGTGGGACGCACTGGTGCTCGGCGTGCGCGACTACATCGGAAAAAATGGCTTCCCCGGCGTTTTGCTCGGTCTTTCGGGTGGCATTGACTCGGCTTTGGTATTGGCCGTGGCCGTGGACGCACTGGGTTCCGGCAAAGTGCGTACGGTGATGATGCCTTCGCCCTATACGGCAGATATCAGCTGGCAGGATGCGCGTGAGATGGCCCAGCGCATGGGCGTGCGCTACGACGAAATTTCGATCGTGCCGGAGTTCGAAGCCTTCAAAGCCTCGCTGGCCCGTGACTTTGCCGGTTTGGCGCAGGACACCACCGAAGAAAATATCCAGGCCCGCATCCGAGGTACCTTTTTGATGGCCTTGAGCAACAAGTTCGGCAGCATTGTGCTGACTACGGGAAACAAGTCGGAAATGGCCACCGGCTACTGCACGCTGTACGGGGACATGGCTGGCGGTTTCGCCGTGATCAAGGATCTGGCCAAGACAACGGTTTTCAAACTGGCGCGCTGGCGCAACGCCAACAACCCCTATGGAACCTGTGTCGATCCGATTCCAGACCGCATCATTACCCGCCCGCCCAGCGCTGAACTACGGCCGGACCAAACCGACCAGGACAGCCTGCCCCCCTACGAAATTCTGGACGCAATTCTTGAGCGTTACATGGAGAACGACGAGAGCATCGATTCGCTGATTGCCGCAGGCTTTGCCCGGGAGGATGTCGAGAAAGTGACGCGCCTGATCAAAATCAATGAATACAAGCGCCGCCAGTCGCCTGTCGGTATTCGGGTTACCCACCGCAGTTTTGGCAAGGATTGGCGGTATCCTATAACCAACCGCTTTAGAGCCTGATTTTTTGGAAGTTTTCGATGAAACAAATAACCGCTGTTGTTAAGCCATTCAAACTGGAAGAAGTGCGCGAAGCGCTGGCCGAGTGCGGAGTAACCGGTTTGACGGTTACCGAAGTCAAAGGTTTTGGTCGTCAGAAGGGCCACACAGAGTTGTACCGTGGTGCCGAGTATGTAGTTGATTTCCTGCCCAAGGTGAAGGTCGAAGTTGTCGTTAAAACCGAGGACGTGGATCGCTGCGTTGAAGCCATCGTCAAGGCGGCACGTACCGGCAAGATTGGTGACGGCAAAATATTTGTGACCAGCGTGGAGCGCGTTGTGCGTATCCGTACGGGCGAGCAGGACGAGTCGGCGGTTTAAGACCGTGGTCGCTAGGTTGGCGCCCTAAATTTGGTCCAGCTGCGAGGTGTGAGAAACACCTGCAGCCTGCACCAATTCACCCAACAAATACGCGGGTTCATCGCTGGCACGGATTAGTCCCATCTGCCAGTCGCCCAAGAACTGTCGCGATACAGCATTGTGCAAAAAGGCCAACAAGCCGTTGTAGTAGCCCGCAGTATTCAACAGTCCAATCGGTTTATCGTGATATCCCAACTGGCGCCAGGTCCAAACTTCAAACAGCTCTTCCAGGGTGCCAATGCCGCCGGGCAGAGCCAGAAACGCGTCTGCCCGCTCAGCCATCATGCGCTTGCGGTCATGCATGTTGTCCACGATATGCAGTTCCGTGCAACCGTGGTGCGCCCATTCCTTTTCGACCAATGCTTTGGGGATGATGCCGACTACACGTCCGCCAGCGGCTAGTGTGGCGTCCGCCACAACACCCATCAGGCCGCCACTACCGCCACCGTATACCAATTGCCCACCATGTGTGGCAATCCACTGTCCGACGGTCACAGCAGCCTGCGCATACAACGGGTCAGTGCCGGGCTTGGAGCCGCAGTAAACGCAAATCGAAAAGCTCGGCTGTGTCATGCCAGGTGTTGGTAAATAGCGGCACCCCAAACGCTGGCGCAGAACAGCAGGCTCAGCAAAACTGCGGCACTGCCCATATCTTTTGCGCGTTTAGACAGGTCGTGCCACTCAGGTCCAATGCGGTCAATTGCCGTTTCAATGGCTGTGTTGAGTAGCTCTACGACCATCAGCGCGACAACGCTGCCCGCGAGAAGGGCCGTCTCAATCCAATTGCTGCCGAGCCAGAATGAAACGGGTAACAACACCAATGCCGCAATCGCCTCTTGTCGAAATGCGATTTCGGTCCAACCTGCTCGCAGACCGGCCATCGAATAACCCGTTGCATGCCAGACCCGGCTGATGCCTCGGCGTTCTTTCTGCGGATTGACCGGGGCTGAATTGTCTGGTGCGGGCATAGGCGTTGGTGGTTTAGCGGCTGAGAGGCTGCGAGCTTACCAGCCGCGTACCAGCCCAAACGTCATGCCAAAACTGTCCCTGAGCCTGGAACCTGCTCAGCAGCGCCCACACTGCGATCCAGCCCATCACAATGACCACGACTTCTGCACCGGTGAGCTGGAACGGGTATACGGCGACCAAGGGTGGCAAAAACCAGACCCAACTCAACACATAGCGCCCCAAAGCACGTTGCTGGCTAATGGCTTTACCCTCGCGGTCCACCATACGAATGTTCCAGGTCTTCATCGCCAGGGTCTGGCCTTTGGCCCAAAACCAGACAAAATAAATTCCAAAAATGACGAACAGGAAGGCCTGCAGAGCATTGCGGTTGTCCATTGCGTTGCGTGTTTGACTTAGCGTGCCAAAAAGATAACCCGCGATAAACACCACGCCAAACAACAGAATACCTTCGTAGGCCCAGCAGGCCATACGGCGCCAGAGACCCGGCGCCATCAAGGTCTAACAGGCAGTGCCGTAGCAGTCGCCGATGGCGCGCTTGCGGTAGGCTGCGGCAATAAGGTCACGCGATTCAATGGTCTTTGCGCCGCTGCGGCCGTGCGTTCTGGTTCAGGCGTATGGCGCGTTACTGGCACTGTTGCGAGCTTTTCTGGCGCTACGGGCTTCACCGCTACGGCAGCACCGACAGGTTTGACCTTGGCGTCTTCAGCCAATTTTTTCCGCTCGTCCGGGCTAAGTGCCTGATAGGCTTCCCAATTGGCAGCGCGGTCTGATTTGGCCACGGACTTGGTCTGCGCAAAATTCAGGCGCGCAAGTTCACGATCCTTCGGCGAAAGAGCCGCCCACTCGACCATGCGGCTGTGCAACTTTTCTTGTTCCGGTTGCGCCATGTTTGGAAAAGTTTTCGAAATGGCGAGCCACTTGCGTTTTTGCCCTTCACTCAAATCGCCCCAGTGTTTTGCCAAGGGAGCTAGAGCGGCCTGCTCGACTGCCGAGAGCGATAGCCATGCGGTGCTTGACAGTTGTTGGGCCGGTACCGAAGCGGTTCCAGAAGGGGCCACGGTTTGCGCAAAAGTGCCAAACGGACTCAACACAGCCACAACGGCCAGCAGTAAGGCGTTGCACGAAAAATCGGTAACCCTGCGATCGCCGGAAAAATTACTCAAGCTGTCCCTAAAGCGCATGAAATGGAAGTCAGTAATTGGATTGGTTGACACGCAAATATTGCGCAAACCCAGGGTCGACATAGGCTGAAGGCGGCAATTCGTCGGTCAGCAACTCAGCATCGACTTCGGCAACTTCGCTTGCCCGCAATTCGTCTTGCATTACGCCGATGGCAATCAAACCCGCTACTAGCGCCAACAAAGGTAGAAAAGATGCGATGCGGTTCCATAAACCGTCTTCGCGTCCACCCAAATTGAGTGCCAGTTCGCCGCCTGATACGGTGATCTCGCCTGACGTCTGCAGGTTGACAATCTTGCGCTTGGCCAGGGCTTGTGCCCGGGCCACCTTGAGCCGCTCGCTTACGTCATGGGGGAGTGTTTCAGCGCCTTCGGAGAGTCGCGCTGCGATCATTTTTCCTAAGGCGTCAGTACGGGCCTGTTGTTGGTCGTTTGCCAATGAATTCATAATTTGATCCCCTTTGCCCTCAATGCCTTGCTAAGTGCAGCAACCGCTCTAGAACAGTGTGTTTTTACACTACCTTGTGAACACCCCATTGCGGAAGCCGTTTCTGCAACATCCATCTCCTCCCAATAACGCATCAAGAAGGCTTCTCGTTGACGCGTTGGCAGCTGCTGTACCTCTGTCTCAATGCTACGCAATGTTTGTGCCCGATCCGTGATGCTTTCGGCACTTTCCCCCAGGTCGGAACCTGAAGATGCGTCCAGGGCTTCCAGCAGGTTGAAATCCTCGTCGTCATTCGAGGATTCGAAATCACTCATGTTCGAAAATAGTGCGTTTTGCACCTTTTGCCGCCGAAACCAGTCAAGCGTGCAGTTCGACAGGATGCGCTGGAACAGCATGGGCAACTCTGTCACCGGCTTGTGCCCATAGTGTTCAGCCAGCTTCATCATGCTTTCCTGCACGATATCCAGCGCTGATTCCTCATTGCGCACGTGATAGATCGAGCGCTTGAAGGCCCGCTTTTCTACGCTTTTCAGAAAATCGCTAAGTTCGGAATCAGTTGCCAAGACAATATGTGTGCTGGGAAAACGGCCATTATCTCACTCGGTTTGTTGAAAATTTGCTAACCGTGGGGCGATCGATCCGTGACAGTGCCATAATCCGCGTTGCTCATCAAAAGGCAAACGGGTCCCGGTCCGGCGCGTTATTCACTGCGCCCATGTCCTGGTCCCTAAGTTCCGACGCGACGCCACAAGTGTTTGCAAAGGAGCACCCAAGGTTTTTCGTTAGAGAAATTCACAAAGGTTCATCATGGAAATATCAAAAGCTGAAATCGCTTCAGCGGCCAATGCCGCACAAAAATCCGCCTCAATTCCTGAACTCCGTGGTGCGGAAGTTCTGGTCAAGGCACTGCAAGCCGAAAACGTCAAGTTCGTCTGGGGTTACCCCGGCGGCGCAGTGCTGCACATTTACGATGCCTTCTTCAAGCAGGACACGATTCAACACGTGCTGGTGCGCCACGAACAGGCGGCAGTTCACGCGGCTGACGGCTATGCGCGTGCCACGGGCGACGTCGGAGTGGCGCTGGTCACGTCCGGCCCTGGCGTGACCAATGCGGTAACCGGCATTGCGACCGCCTACATGGACAGCATCCCGATGGTCATCATCAGTGGACAAGTGCCAACGCACGCCATTGGCATGGATGCATTTCAGGAGTGCGACGCTGTGGGTATTACCCGACCGGTGGTCAAGCACAATTTCCTGGTCAAGGACGCAAAAGACCTGGCCGAGACCATGAAGAAGGCCTTCCACATTGCCCGAAGCGGCCGTCCTGGCCCGGTACTGGTGGATATTCCAAAGGACGTGTCCTTCAAGAAGGTGCCTTACGCGGGTTACCCGACCAGCGTCGAAATGCGCTCCTACAACCCGGTACGCAAGGGCCACGGCGGTCAAATTCGCAAGGCTCTGCAGTTGCTGTTGGCAGCCAAGCGCCCCTACATTTACACCGGCGGTGGCGTGTTGTTGAGCAATGCCTCTGCCGAACTGCGTGTTTTGGTAGACATGTTGGGTTATCCGGTCACTAATACCTTGATGGGCCTGGGCGCTTACCCGGCCAGTGACCGAAAATTCTTGGGCATGCTGGGTATGCACGGCACGGTGGAAGCCAACAACGCCATGCAAAACTGCGACGTGTTGCTCGCTGTCGGTGCCCGTTTTGACGACCGTGTGATTGGCAACCCCAAGCACTTTGCGCAAAACGAACGCAAAATCATCCACATCGATATCGATCCGTCCAGCATCTCCAAGCGCGTGAAAGTTGACGTGCCAATCGTCGGCGACGTGAAAGACGTGCTGAACGAAATGATTGCCATGATCAAGGAAGGCACCACGAAGCCCGATGCCGATGCGCTGGGTTCATGGTGGGACACGATAGAAGGTTGGCGCAAGCGTGATTGCCTGAAATACGACCACGGCAAGGGCGATGTGATAAAGCCTCAGTATGTGGTGGAAACGCTTTGGAACATGACCAAAGACGCCGACACCTACATTACCTCCGATGTGGGCCAGCATCAAATGTGGGCCGCGCAGTACTACCGCTTTGATGAGCCACGCCGTTGGATCAATTCAGGTGGCTTGGGCACGATGGGTGTGGGCATCCCCTATGCCATGGGCATCAAGCTGGCCAAGCCGGAGAGCGAAGTTTTCTGTATCACCGGCGAAGGCTCGGTGCAGATGTGTATTCAAGAGCTCTCCACCTGCCTGCAATACAACACACCGATCAAGATCTGTGCGCTCAACAATCGTTACCTCGGTATGGTGCGCCAGTGGCAGGAAGTCGAGTACGAGGGTCGCTACAGCCACAGCTATATGGATGCTCTACCCAACTTTGTGAAATTGGCCGAGGCCTATGGCCACGTTGGCATGCTGATTGAGCGTCCTGAAGATGTGGAGCCCGCGCTGCGCGAGGCCCGTAGGCTTAAGGACCGCACGGTGTTCATGGACTTCCGCACCGACCCCACCGAGAACGTGTTCCCAATGGTCAAAGCCGGTATGGGCATCACCGAAATGCTGCTCGGCGCTGAAGATCTGTAACCGGCCTCTTATCAACCTTACTTTTTGACGAATCTATTGTCCGCC
>CANFNO010000034.1 GCA_947447845.1 Burkholderiales bacterium
CGACGCGGTGCTGAAAAGCGAGCGCTGCTGTGGCGAATCCGGCACTCTGGGCGTGAACCGGCCCGACATCTCCACGCAAATTCGTTTCCGCAAGGAAGAAGAACTGCGCAAGGGCGAAGTCGAGCTGCGGGCACTGACTGCGGTGGATGGCGCACCGGCAGCCAAGGGCAATTTGAAGATTCTGACCAGTTGCCCGAGCTGTCTGCAAGGCCTGACCCGCTACGGTAACGACCTGAACAACGGCCTGCTGGAGGCTGACTACGTGGTGGTCGAGATGGCAAATCTGATTCTGGGCAAGGACTGGCTGCCCGAGTACGTGCAAAAAGCCAATGCTGGAGGCATTGAGCGGGTGCTTGTCTAGAAAATATTGATCAAAAGCAATGGGACTCTGTTCTTTTTGCCTTACTTGTGTCAAATGGTTACCTGACCTAGCCGCTACGTGATTTAATTTTGCCCTTGGGGGTGGGTTAAAAAATACAGTTAGCGGGGTGGTCAGATGGGATCTAGCGGTTCGCTGAATCATATTTATCGCACGGTGTGGAACCAGGCGCTCGGCGCCATGGTGGCCGTAGCCGAAGTCGCCACCGGACGCAAAAAGTCGGCAACGGTGTCGGGTCTTGCCAAGGTGGACAGGCGTGTCGGTTGGTCTGCACACCGTCTGCAAAATGCCCTGCTATCGCTTGCCATTGCTTTTGCCTGGGGCGCAATACCAGCGCTGACATTTGCAAATCCCACAGGCGGTGTCGCCATTCAAGGCCAGGCGACCATTACCACCAACGGCAGCAATCTGCTGGTCACCACGCAAAACGGCGCCGGCCTGAACCACTCGGCCATCAACTGGCAAAGCTTTTCTATTCCCACGGGCAGCACCACCTATTTTCAGCAGCCCAACGCCAGCAGCACCTCGATTAACCGCGTAGTCACCAACACGCCATCACAGATATTCGGAACGTTGGGAAGCAACGGCAATCTGGTACTGGTGAATCAGTCTGGCATTACCGTGGGTGCGGGTGCCGTGGTGGACACGGCGGGCTTTACCGCGTCGTCTTTGCGCATGAGCGATGCGGACGCCTTGTCGGGCCGGATGCGTTTTGGTGATGCTGCATCAGCTACTGGCACCGTGTCCGTCATGGGCAGTGTGCTGGCACGCAGCGGTGACGTGGTCCTCATGGGCTCCAGTGTGGACACCGGTAGCAACGCACTGGTGCAAGCGCCAAACGGCAACACTGTGCTGGCCGCAGGCCAGCAAATCGAGATCACCGGGCGCGGTCTCGAAGGCATCGTCATGCAGGTGCAGGCGCCCACGGATAGCGCGGTGAATTTGGGCACGCTAAAGGGCGATGCGGTGGGGATTTTTGCCGGGACGCTGAAGCACAGTGGTTTGATTCAGGCTACGACGGCGACGCTTGAAGGTGGTAAGGTGGTGCTGAAGGCTGCTCAGCGCGTGGAGGATTCGGGTGTGATCACTGCCTCCGGATCTTCTGGAGGCTCGGTCGATATTTCCACAAACCCGACCACCAACGCAGTCAATCCAGGTGCGGTTGTTCAATCTGGATCGATTGACGTGCGTGGCACGACGGCGGCTGGCGGCGCGGTTCACGTTCAAACTGATTCGATGCTGGCAACCGCTTCCATTGATGCCAGCGGCGCCAATGGCGGCGGCGTGATCGGCGTGCAGGCAGCACGGCAAGCGATTTCCACTTCGTCTGCGCACTACTCCGTCGACGGTGGGACGGGCAAGGGAGGCAGCATTTTGTTGTCTGCGAAAGCGTCCAACTACACCTCGGGAACCTACAGTGCGACCGGTGCAACGGGGGGTGATATCACTCTGGCAGGCGATGAGATCAAGCTCGCAAGTACCCAACTCGATGCAAGCGGCGTTCATGGCGGTGGCAGTGTTCGGGTGGGCGGACTGGAGCATGGCGCATCGGGATTTGGCGCATTGGGTGTGAATCTCACCAATGCAAGCAACGTGTATTCCAACAGCCAGATGAGTGTGAAGGCAGATGCCTTGCAAGATGGCAATGGCGGAAGTCTGGTGCTGTGGGCGGATCAGAATATGCGCGCCAGCGGCAACCTGAGTGCCAAGGGCGGCGCAGCGGGCGGCGATGGTGGCAATGCCGAGGTGTCAGGGGCCGCATCGCTGGGCTTTAGCGCACTGGCCAACCTGTCGGCATCGCACGGCAAGGCAGGCACCTTGCTTCTGGATCCGCACAACATTACGGTGACAGCAGGGTCGGCTGGTTGGTCGGGCCTGGGTGGGACTAGCTACCTGGAAATACTTGACCCGACACCGACAGCCGCAGAGGGTTTCGGAGGCTATCAACCCTTCATCTTGCCCAGTGGAAACATTGTCGTGGCTTCTCCCAATGACGCAGCCATGGCAATTGGCTCCGGTGCCGTCTACATGTACACGTCGACTGGGACACTTCTTTCGGCCTTGGTCGGAAGCAGCGCAGGCGATCATGTCGGCAGCAGCGGTTTAAGCACCTTTTCCACTGGCAATGTGCTGGTTCGATCGCCCAACTGGTCCAACGGCACAAACACGACCGCTGGCGCAGTGACGTGGATGAATGGCACGACCGGCGCGCTGTCCACGGGTACCGCTGGAGGCGCCGTCAGCCTTGGCAACAGCCTTGTCGGCGCATCGATGAATGACCTTGTTGGCAATCAGGTTCTGGTTTCTGGAAGTGCTGCGGTGGCACTTTCACCCAATTGGACCAACGGCGCAAATGCCGCGGCGGGTGCCGTTTCCTGGTTGAACGGAGCCGACGGGAAACTGAGCAACGGAGCCTTTGGCGGCGCTATATCGACCGCCAATAGTCTTGTCGGCAGCGCGGCCTCGGATCAGGTCGGGTCTGGCGGGATCACCTGGGGGTTGCTCGGTGGCAACATTGCCATCAGCAGTCCGCAGTGGGGCAGTGGTGGGATTTCGGCCAATGCGAAAGGAGCCGTCACCTGGATGAACTGGGCTACTGGCGCGTTGTCCAATGCCGCAACGGGCGGGGTGGTTTCAGGGGTTGGGGCTGCACCGGGCAATAGCCTTGTCGGATCGAATCCGGGTGACAGGGTGGGCACTTTTATCCGCAACTATGACTACTCGTATGGCACACAATTTTCTTCGCCGAGCAGTATCGATCAGAGCGGTGTTGCTTCGGTCAATGGAAATCTTGTTGTCATAAGTAACAACTGGAACGGAACCCGGGGTGCCGTGACGTGGATGAATGGCAGCACGGGCGCATTGTCCAACGGAAGTTCTGGCGGCATTGTCGATGGCACGACAGGCACGGGCAATAGCCTGGTCGGGTCAGTTGTGGGTGACCGGATTGGAACCGTATCGACCTTTCCCGACCCCACAGGTTCCCCCAATTTGATTGACGAAGTGAGCGGTTTGGTCCCCTTGACTAACGGCAACTTTCTGGTTCGAAGCGCTCAGTGGGGCAGCGCTGGCGCACTGTTTGGTGGCAAGGGTGCTGTGACGTGGTTCAACAACGCTTCAGGCTTGAGTGGGGCCGTAGCTGCGGCCAACAGCATTGTCGGATCTGCCGTAGGCGACCAAGTTGGTGCCGGGCCTGGTAGTCCCTCGACGGCTTACCAGGGTGTCGTGCTGCTACCCAACAGCAACTACGTAGTCGTGAGCCCGAACTGGGGTGGCGGCAAAGGCGCCGTGACTTGGGGCAATGGCACAAGCGGCACTTTGGGTGCTGTATCGGGCTTCCCCACTGCGGGTATCGCGTCGAGTTTGACCGGCACTACTACTGGCGATCACATCGGCTCACAGGGCATTCAGCTTCAGTATGGTGGCAGCAACTATGTCGTGAAAAGTCCGCAGTTCAGCTTCAACAGTCTGACCAACAACGGCGCAGTCTCGTGGATGAATGGCGCTACCGGAGCACTTGCCGGTGGTGGATTTGCCGGTCAGGTGGATGGCACCAACAGTCTGATCGGAAGCTTTTCAAGCGATGGCGTTGGCGGCGAAGTCATTCCTCTTTACAACTTCAATTTCCTGGCACGTACGCCCTCGTGGAACGGTGGCAAGGGTGCATTGACCTGGATGAAGGGCGCCACTGGTGAATTGGCCACGAGCACTGTAAACACGCCGGTCTTTGGTGGCGCGGTGGATGGCATCAGTGCTACGCCTAACAGCCTGGTGGGCTCGGGGCAGTACGACATGTCAGGTATTGCTAACCAGCGTGGACCACTTCAAACAGTGACCCAGCTTGGAAATGGCAACTTAATTGTTGGCACGCCGCAGTGGACAAATCCGGGTCTGTCGGGCAGCTATTGGGACGCTTTGGGTGCGGTGACCTGGATGAACGGTACGACGGGCAAGCTTTCTGACGGCAGCACCGGTGGGCCGATCGGCATTGCCAACAGTTTGGTGGGGGCAAACACTGGAGACCAAGTGGGACAGGGTTACGTAGGCGTCGGAATTGTGCCGCTTGTTGGCACCTTCAACGGCAGCAGCGTCGTTTACAACCTGGTCATTCAAAGCCAATGGTGGAAAAACGGTGTTGCAACCTGGGCCGGTGCCGCGACCTGGATGGATGGCGCCACCGGCCAATTGGTTGGCGGGGCTTCTGGCGGCACCATTTCCAATTCCAACAGCCTGGTGGGAACACACGCGAGCGACTTGGCAGGCGATCAGATTCTGCCGATGAACAATGGCAACTATGTCGTCGAAAGTTCTCTATGGGGTGATGGCACCAATCTCCAGGTGGGTGCGGTTACCTGGGGTAATGGGCTTAGTGGCGCAGTAGGCGACATCGGCAGCGGCAACAGCCTCGTGGGCGCATTTGCGAATGATGGTGTGGGTCATTCTGTCTGGCCGAACAATGGCATCGATTTCATTGGCAATAACTACCTCGTTCGAAGCCGATGGAATAGCGGCGCAGGCTCCTTGACCTGGGTGGATGGTGGCAACGGGCACCTCGTTAACTACACCACAGGCCCCAACATTGGCGGCGTAGTAGCTGCCAGCAATAGCTTGGTCGGTTTGACTCAGTCGGATAACGTCGGAGGCAGCAACCTGACGACACTGTGGAACGGCATGGCGGTGTTGGAAAACCAATACTCTGATGGAGGCAAAGGCGCTGTGACCTGGATGAATCCAGTCAATGGGACGATGTTTGGTGGAGTGCCTTTTGCAGGAACGGTGTCACCCTCCAACAGCCTTGTGGGGACGTTAAGTGATGTGCCTGCGGGCGCTAGCGGCGACCATGTCGGGTCCGGTGGCGGCGGTGTGACCGAAATTACAGACTACAGCACTTTTTCGAACTACGTGGTGTCCAGTCCTAGTTGGTCCAATGGGCTTACTACGGGTGTGGGTGCTGTGACATTTGCCGCGGGTGACACCGGGCGAGTGGGAGCGGTTTCTACGAGCAACAGCCTGGTAGGTACCTTGGCCGGAGACTCTGTCGGTTCATGGGGTATTTATCCGGTGACGAATAACGAAACCTTCTGGAATTACTTTGTGCACAGCCCTGATTGGGGTGGGAATAAGGGAGCAATCACCTGGATGAATGGGCAAACCGGCGCTTTGAACACAGGGTCGTTGTCTGGCGTAGTCGGTACTTCCAATAGTTTGGTCGGGTCGACCACGGGTGATCGGCTGGGGACGTCAAATTCCCGAAACAATGGCGGACTGGAAGCGATTACCAGCTATGCGAATGGGAACCTGTTGGTTCGAAGCGAGTTTTGGAACGCGAATGCGAGTGCCTTAACCTGGATGAGCGGAGCAAACGGCAGGTTGTCAGATGGGTCCAACGGTGGTGAGGTGTCTCCATCGAACAGTCTGCTGGGCAGTGTGCCATTCGACAATCTGGCGGGTGGCGTGAATGGGCTTGCGGTTCTTAACGGAAATGGCAACTGGGTTGTCACAAGTCCCGACTGGGATGGCAGCAAGGGTGCAGCCACCTGGATTGACAGTTCCAATGGACATCTGGCAGATGGAACAACGGGTGGCTTTGTATCGGCCCTAAACAGCCTGGTAGGAAGCGTTGCCTTCGATTTCGTTGGGGGCGACTACGCCTGTGACTGCACGGGCATACCCGGGGGGATAACTGCGCTTTTTAACGGCAACTATGTAGTCAATAGTCCGGACGTGGGCGCCCTCACATGGGG
Source organism: Burkholderiales bacterium (assembly GCA_947447845.1). The sequence goes on from CANFNO010000034.1 coordinate 6,124, forward strand.
TAGCGGCACTGCCGGTGTGGTGGGGACTATCACTGCCGCAAACAGTGCACCGGTGAGCGTAGACCAGATCTATGAGTACGGCACTTCTGGAAAGGTATTGGCCGGTAGCGGGTCTGCAAACTCCAATAAGGGTGGCGTCTTTTTGATTGGTGCCGCGGGCAGCACAGGGTTGCCCACTTTTGCTACCAATGCTGCAGGTGACGCGTCGGTTGGCGCGGACTGGTTGGCCAATTCGCTGCGAACGGGTACCAACCTGGACTTGCAGGCCAATACCGACATCACCATCAATTCGACTATTGATGCCAGCGGCGGACAGTTCGCGCCAGGCACTTTAACGCTGCGAGCCGGTCGATCGGTAATTCTCAACGCACCCATAACCACCGGTGGAGCTGATCTGGTGGTTAGTGCGGATGACCCGGCTGCGATCAGAGCCAACCGCGATGCAGGGGTTGGTGCTTTTGTCAACAATGCGGGAGCCAATGCGCTTGCCACGGGTGCGGGAAGGTGGCTTGTCTATGAGTCATCTCCGGCCAATGTCACCAAGGGTGGTTTGGTTCCCACTATGTACCAGTACGGCTCCGTGTTTGGCGACGCCGTTAACACTGTTAATCCGGTTGGCAGCGGATTTGTTTACGCAAGTGGGCTCGCGGTGAATGCCAACTTTTCGGGGCAACTTTCCAACCCCTACGGGGCCACCCCAACAGCGACGCTCGGGTACAGTTTGAGCGGTTTGGATGCAAGCGATACAAGCTACACGATTTCCCAGTTTGTGGGCAGTCCGACATTTTCTTACTGGCCCTTCAACACGCCTACGACAACAGCGGTTGGCACCTATCCCTTGCAGTATTCGGGCGGAATAACTTTGCCGTATGGTTCCCCACTGGGTGTTGGATCGGCACAAAGTTACGAGGTTACACCTGCGCAACTGACGGTTACGGCCCAAGTGGGCCTGGCTTCCAAGGTCTATGACGGCACGGCCTCGGCTCTGCTGAATCCGACCTATTTTTCTCTGTCCGGGTTTGCCGCCGGGGAAGGTGCCATCATTACCAAGACGAGCGGCATCTATGGAAGTAAGAATGCCGGAAGCGGAATTCTCGTCAGCACGACTTTGACCTCTAGCGACTTTTTGCTGGGTCAAAACACCAGTTTGTCCAACTACATTTTGCCAACTGCTGCGGCGGTCAATGTAGGTGTAATCTCGCCCTTGGCGCTTACTTTGAACACACCGGTGGTGCGCAAGACATACGATGGAACAACCACCTATACGACAACGGTTTCTGACCTCGCGGCGCTTTCCGCTGCGCTTGTCACGGGAGACACCGTCAGTTCTGCAACCATCAAATATGCCGACAAAAACGCGGGGCTTGGTAACAAAACCGCTGCGATCGCCGGGTTGACCATCAATGATGGAAATGGCGGCAACAACTACAACGTCACGCTCGCGGGCAACACCACCAGCACCATCGACAAAGCGGTTGTGACACTCACGGCGCCCAGTATCACAAAGACCTACGACGGCACTACGGCCTACACAACTACCGCAGCTGATTTGGCGGCCATGTCGAATGTTTTGGTCAGTGGTGACAGCGTTGCGTCGGCTACGCTGAGCTATGCCAGCCCGAACGCGGGTAGCGGCAACAAGGTGGTAACGCTTGGTGCGTTCACCATCAACGATGGCAACGGAGGTGCTAACTACACCTTGACCACGAACGGCAATGCCAACAGCACCATCAACCCGCTGACAGTGCTTTGGACGGGTAACGCAGGCACAGGCTTGTGGAGTAACACAGGCAACTGGAGCAGTCCGTTTGTACCGGACGGGACCAACGTGATCACGCCGTCGACGCTCAGCGTTACAACGGCCGTGTACGACCTGACTGCCCCCACATCGGTGCAGTCGATCAATGCCTCGGGAAGCTTCACACTGCAAAGCGGCGCCCTGAACATCACCGGCGACTTGATAACGCCCAGCTACACGCAAACCGGCGGCACTTTGAGCGTGAGTGGCGCACTGACAGTGCAGAACGCCTTCACTCAAACCGCAGGCAATATCGACAAAACGGGACCGGTTTCCATTACCCAAGCCATCGGCGACTTGACGGTGGGCAACGTCACCGGCTCCAGCATTACGCTGCAGGCGCCGACGGGCGCCATCAAACAGTGGCCTTCGACGGGTCTGACAGGACTGGTGACACTCAGAACCACGGGTGGCGCAAGCCTGATGGACGCGGCAAATCGGATATCGGGCTTTGCTGTTGCGGATGTAGTGAGTGGCGGCGTTAGCACGCGCAGCAGCGGCAACATCGCCCTGACGAATGGGGCAGCGATGGATCTGTCGGGAATCTCGTTGGCAAACGGCAATTTGTCGATTGACAACACAGGCGGCATCAGCAACTCGGTTGCGATCAAAGTGGATGGAGGCACCGTGGACATCAAGTCGCACAGCCCCATCACCATTGGCAACACGGTAACTGCCAGCGGCAACATCACTCTGGCTGCATTGACGCCGGATGGCACCAGCAACATCACCCTGAATGGGGCGATGACGTCCACCGCAGGTGGCATCTCGATACAGGCCTACAACAACTTTATCCAAAACAGCAACCTCAGCGCGGCCCTGGCCATTGACGTGAGCACGATTGCAGGCAGCCTGACTTTCGGTCCCGGCGCCTACAGCATCGGCAACCCGGTGACCTACACCGTCAATGGCGCGCCCTACATGCCGCCATGGATTGCCTCCACGCTCAGCGGTGGTGCCACCGACTTTGTGGTGGCCTTCCTGGATCAGTTCCAGGCGGTGCTGGATGCGCAGCAAGCGGCTCCCATTGACGATCCGCTGGGACTGATGCAAAGCAGCCAGGAAGGCATCGTGGTCGAGGGCGAAATATGCAAACCATGACCACACGCGGGCTTGTTGTCCGCATTACCATCGCCGTGCTGGGCCTGCTGCTGTGGCAGGCACCCTCGCTCGCCTGGGCCCAGAGTGCAGGGGAAGTGGAGTTCTCGCGCGGTGCTGCGGTGGCGCAGACGCCCGGCAAACTGCCACGCACCATGGGCAAAGGCCTGGCGGTGGAGCAGGGCGACCGGCTGACCACGGCCGAGGGGGCTATGGCCATCGTAAAACTGCAGGACGGTACGCGCCTGACTTTGCGGCCCAACTCCGAGTTGATCATGCAGACCTACCACTATGACGGCTCGGTCAGGCAAGACAACAGCATGGTGATGCAATTGCTGCGCGGCGGCTTTCGGGCCATCACAGGGCTGATCTCCAAAGGCTTACCCAACGCCGCCAAGATCCAGACCGCCACCGCCACCTTGGGTATTCGTGGTACCGACTTTGATGTGCGCCTGTGCGGGCCGGAATGCAAGGCCGAGTCGGCCAAGGTGCGCGACAAGCCCAAACCCAACGCCATCATCGCCAGTGCCAAGTTGGTGAATGCCAAGGGTGACATATCGGCCCTGGATGGCCAGGGCCAGAAACGCATGGTCTTTGACGGTGGCTCGGTGTACCCGGGCGACACGGTGCAGACCGGGCCGGGTGCCCGGGTGATCCTGGCATTCCGCGACGACAGCCGCTTGACGCTGGGGGCCAACACCCAGTTCAAGGTCGATAGCTTTGTCTACGACCAGAAGGCGCCGACCGAGGGCCGCTTCCTGGTGACGCTGCTGCAAGGCTCGCTGCGTGCGCTCACCGGCTTGATCGGCAAGGCCAACAACCGCAACGTCGGCTTCACCACCCCCACGGCCACCATCGGTATCCGAGGCACCGGCCTGGACATGGATTGCCCTACGGTAGCAGCCTGCAGCTTCTTTACCTGGCTGGGCACGATTGAAGTCAAACCCAATGGCGAGACGGCGCTGCAGGTGCTGTCTGCAGGCGAGGGGCTCTACGTGGACAAGGACGGCATGCATCCCATCACCGCGCCTACGCTGGATGATTTGCCGCGTCCGGATACCGTGCCGGTTAACGTGCAACAGTTGTTCTCCTCGGGCGGTGTTTCACCGGATGAGGAGGGCCTGTTTGTCTATGTGCGCGACGGTCATATCCAGATCACCTCCAGCCGTGAGGTATTGGACCTGGGTCGTGGTGAAACCGGCTTTGCCGGTGCCGATGGACACACGGGCCGCCCGGACGACATGCCCTTGTTTATCCAGCACGACAGCGTGCCCATGCCCAACAGCCTGAACCCGATGCTGGTCAATCTGCTCAACGAAGCTGCCGGCGGTGGCTCCAACAATATGTGCCGTTGAGGAAACCCAAAATGACACTGTTCAATTTGATGGCCCTCTCACCCCAAGGCAAGTCTGCCCGACGGCTGGCGTGCTTTGGGCTTCTGCTGGGTGCCGCTGCCGCACAGGCCCAGCAGGCCATGCCTGCTGCCACAGGGGCAACCACTGCCTTTCCCATTCAGGGCTTTGAGCTCAAGGGCGACATTCCGCTCACGAGCGATGAAACCACCCGAATCCTGGCGCCCTTTATCCGGGCCGATGGCAATCTGACCACGTTGCAGCAAGCCGGTGCCGCGCTGGAAGCCGCACTCAAGGAAAAAGGTTATGCCTTGCACCGGGTCACTCTGCCGCCACAGGAAGTGGGCAAAAAGGTGACCTTTAACGTCATCAAGTTCGTCATCGGCAAGATCACGGTCGAAAGCCAGGGCAAGGTGAGCGAGAAGAACATCCGCAGAAGCTTGCCCGAACTGCAGGAGGGCCAAGCGCCCAACTTCCGCAGGCTGGCCGTACAGACAGCGATTGCTAATGAAAATCCGTTCAAGCAGGTACAAGCCTCGCTCAAGGAGTCGGACGAGCCGGAAAAGATTGACGTCAAATTGCTGGTTAAGGCCAGTAACCCTTTGACCTTCGCGAGCAGCGTGGCCAATACCGGTTCCGAGGCCACAGGCAACGACCGAGTGGCCTTGGTGCTGGGTCACTCCAATCTGTTCGATCTGGACCACCAGTTCTCGATGGCCTACACCAGCTCGCTGGAACGCGCGCAAAACGTCAAGCAGCTTGGTTTGAACTACCGCATCCCGCTGTATACCCAAGGTGGCGTGGTCGGCCTGAGTTACACCAGCTCGGACGTGGTGGGTAGCTTTGGCAGCTTCAACAGCTCCGGTGCGGGTGAAACCTATGGTGTCAACTACAACCTGTACCTGCCCCCGTTTGGCGGCAGGCGAACCTACCTGAGTTTTGCGTTGGACGAGAAACTGTTCAACATCAGCAAGATCAACGGGGTGGAGGTGCCAGGGCAGATGCAACGGGGCAGCCGCCCCTTGACGCTGGGCTACACCGCCAAGGTGGAGTCGGACAAGGCGGTGTGGGGCTACAACGCGGATATCGCCATCAATCTGCCGGGTAGCACTGGCAACACGCTGAGCGCTTATCAAACTGAGGATGGGCGCATTCAAACGGTGGACTGGAATGTCGTGCACCTGGGTGCCAACTACCTGGCTTCCATGGAGTCGGGCTGGCTTTGGAACGTGCGCGGCCAATTGCAGTACAGCGGGACGGCACTGATCTCGGGTGAGCAGTTTGGGCTGGGTGGTGCCGCCTCGGTGCGCGGCACGGGTGAGCGAATCCTGTCGGGGGACTCGGGTGCGTCCATGACACTGGAGATGACCACGCCCGAAGTGTTCAAAGGTTTGCGCTTGCTGGGCTTTGTAGATGGAGGTTGGCTTGCCAGCAACAACACCATGGCCACCAGTGCGGGCAAAGCTGCAAGCGATCAGCTGACTAGTGCCGGTCTGGGTCTGCGCTATAGCCTGGGCTGGCTTAACCTGTCGGCTGACTGGGGCCACATCGTGACTGGAGCCCATCTGCCAGTTAATGGGGGCTCGCTAATTCCCAAGGCCGGAGACGAAAAGCTGCACGTTAACCTTACTGCGCGGTTCTAGTTCCGGCCTGCTTACAATTTGCACATGGCTGGATTACAAACAGGCTCGCCCACTCCACAGGCTCTCACGGTGCACGCGCAGTCGCGCATGCTGGAAATCAGTTTCTCTGACGGAGCGTCGTTTCGCATTCCGTTTGAGTTGATGCGGGTGTATTCGCCGTCGGCTGAAGTTGCCGGTCACGGCCCGGGGCAGGAAACTCTGCAAACCGGCAAGCGACTGGTAGA
>CANFNO010000035.1 GCA_947447845.1 Burkholderiales bacterium
CAAGGGCCGCGATAGTGGCCTTGTCATTGGCAATCAGATCCTTCATGAATAACTCCCGAAAGTTCAGGAGTTATTCTAACGATTTACTCTATTGAATGCAAATTGGTATTAACTCTTGCGCTTCCTCGCGGATAAGGTCCATCGTGTAGGCCATGCCCTTTCTTTGCGACTCAAACCGCAACTTTGCCAGTTGCAATTGATAGTCCTCCTGCTGGCGCTCTACACGCTCACGGTATTGGGCCTCTGGACTGACGCCAACAAAATGCGCTTGGTTGCGAGTGTTTTGTGCAGCGTCCACCTGCTGCTGCAAGGGTTTGAGCAAAGGCTCTACGTGGCCAAGTCCCAATTTGTTTCGCATACCCCACCAATTGCACAAAACTCTGTGATGCTCCACCGCGTGCCGCTCCAATGGGCCGCTGGCTTGCACGGCATTCACATAGCTGTTGTAGGCTTTGAGTGCCAAAGTGTCGGACTGGCCATCGGCCGTGGTAGCCGCAAACAAGTCCTTGTAAACCTTGGTCTCAAGCACTTCCTCAATGCTGGCAAGCGGCACACCGGCCGCTATGGCCTTGGTGTACATATGCCGTAGCGGAATGGTCGAGAGATTGTTTGAAACCCAATGGTGGTCTTCTACGCTACCCACCGCCCTTGGACCATAACCGCCCCCCACGTCGGTATGCACACCTGGATATACATACTCTTCGTAACCGTTCGCGTCATAGCCCGGCGCAGTGCGAATCGACCACACTGGAAACGCAATCCGAAATTCATTCACTGCCACCATATGCACACACTTCTTGACCGAAGCCGGAATGACCAAATCGTCAGCCTTCAAACTGGTTGCAGGCAAGCCAAACGATGCGACCGTGTCAAACAAACCCAGGAACTCGATGCTGACTGTCTTCTTTCCGTAATCACCAGCATTAATCTTTTTGTTAAGCCGATTGGCAAACATGCGTGCAATTGCGGCGCCGCGACTAAAGCCGAAGAGGGCGACGCGAAGGGTTTTGCGTTTGGCTTGGCCGACAAGGGCTTCGTTCAGTTTGGTAAACGCCTCATCTATGCGTTTGTCTGCTCCAGCCCCAAGCCCCCCACCAAGTGCCGTGCTGTCTTCGTTGTCTGTCCATGCTTTTTGCGCGGCGCTGACTGCCTCACCGCCCGCTAGAAGTGGCAGAGCGGCGGGCGGATTTATACGTGCAATCACGCGTGCCGCTTCGGTCAAAACATTGCTTTTCTTTGTTTTGACCGGTTCGCCGCTCCGAATGGTTTCGTTAAACGGGGTGCCCACTCCCGATAGGTAATAAGCAAATTGGCCTTTGTCGGATCGGGACGATTTTCGTAAGTCCCTAAATGCCAAGAGCGCCTTGCCATCGGGGTCAGCTTGAAGATGATCGTTTCCATTGGCGATCAAAAACAGTTTTGCTGGGTTACTCGCTTTGCGCAGAGGGTGATCGAGTGCCACGTTCTGGCCGGTGCCATCAAAAAAGAAACTTACCCACATGGTTTGTTCGCACACAGGGCATGCATCCGGCTTCTTCTTGCTGGTGTTCTTGCGGGTGCTTCTAAAGCGCTCCAACTTTTCTTCGGTCGTCAGCTCTAAGATGTTGCGAGCATTGGGTGAGCGCAGCGCGCTTCGGGGCGTGGTCATTTGCAGTCTCCCTCGTGTTTATGTTGCAAGATGTCCGCGTTCAGGTCTTCGTTCTGGGTAATGCCCAGCGGAGCGGTTAGCGTAAAAGTTCGACCATCACCGTAGAAGGACGCAATCAAAGTGCCGCCATCAACCTTCCAGCTCTTGTGCTGATACTCGACCAACTCGCGGCTATAGATTTCCTGCACCAGCGGCGACACATAAACCGGCACTGTGGCCTCACACACGACCACGGGAATTTTTGGGTCGGTGAGAAGGATGTTTGGGACGAACGATGTGCTGCCATCTTTGTTTTTGATTTCATCTCCGCGTTGCGTGATATGCCATATGTACCAACGCAATCGCTTGGGCTGATTCAAGCTATAGATTGCGGAGGGTGACAACGAGGAATCACCGCCCCCTCCAGTGCGCCTGCCGGTGTATTCAACAACCGTGACAGGTTTACGTAGCTCATCATCGTTGGGTGGCTTGCCGGGAAAATCCATGAAATAGACCAAGATGGCCTTGTCTTCAGTCATGTTTTCGGATTCCAAATAGCCCTGCACGCTGTCTCCCGCCACTGCAACCTTGCCGCGCTGCGCCTCCTGATATTCACCGCCAAAATAGGCCAGCCCTTTGAGCGCTATCAACGCAACCAGAACTCCAAGTGGCAGCCACCGCACTCCGCCCAACTGCTTGCGTCTCCATAGAGCCAGGCCTGCTGCCAACAACCAGCATGCGGCTGAACTGAATACACACGTGGTGTAAATCATCCCGTCAAGTGCGCCGGTATCGACGCCTCTGGTAGCGTAGGGCAGCCAGGCTGCAACCGTCATACCAAGCAACAAGATGATTACAGCTGCAATACACAGTAGCCAAACAAAAATCTCCAGAGTCGCTGAACGATTGCGTGCAACAGCACTACTGCAAGATGAATTGGATTCAGTCATGTCGGACTTGCCCTATTGAGATATTTGTTCACACACTGGGCATGCATCCGGTTTCTTTTTGCTGCTGTTGGCCCTTGTGGTCCGAAAGCGCTGTAACTTTTCTTCGGTCGTTAGTTGCAACAGATTGCTGGCATTGGGTGAGCGCAATGCGTTACGCGGTCGACTCATTTGCAGTCCCCTTGGTGTTGGTGTTGAAGTATGTCCGCCGAGTATTCCGGCTGCTGCTTTGGCAAGTAGCCCCAAGGGGCGGTCAACGTAAAGGTGCGACCATCGGTGTAAAAAGTCGCAACCAATTCGACGTGACCAGACCTCCAGTTATCTTTGGATCGTGAAGGTGCTTCCTTAATGAGTTCCGCTTCAATTTGATCTCTTATTGGCGATACATAGACAGGCACTGTGGCCTCGCACACAACAACAGGAACTTTTGGGTCCACGTGGATATTGTCATCAAACTGCTCCACGCCGTTCTTGTCCTTAAACACTTGGCCCTGTTGTTTGACGTGCCATATGTACCAGCGTAGCCGCTTCGGTTGATTCAGGCTGTAGTTACCAGTGGCGCTTGTTTGAACAGGACCACCAACACCATATTCAGTGCCAATGTAGTTTGGCCCCATCGGCGTAACGACTACGGGTTTTAACAACTCAGCATCGTCTGGTGGAGGGCCAGGAAAGTCCATAAAGTACGCAAGAATTACCTTTTCTTTGGTCTGACTTTCGGCCTTTATGTACCCCTGCACCCAGTCCCCTGAAACTGCCGCCTGCACCGCCTTTTTTTCCTGCACCTGCCTGGTCTGCGTAGCAAGCAACTTTAGAGCGATCAGGGCCAATGGCAGGCACAGCGGGAGCCACACACTCACCCGCGACAACGAACGCCGCTTGAACCAAGACAATGCAGCAGCCAGCAGCCAGCACAGCAGAGTGCCGGCCATGCTGGCGGTGTAAATGATGTCGTCGAGTGCGCCGGTATTCACGCCTTTGCTTGCGAAGTGCAGCCAGACTGAGACCGTCGCTCCAACGAGCCAAAGTACGGTAGCTGCAATGCACAGTAGCCAGATGCTCGTCCGTGTCCATTTGGATGTGGTGGTCGGTGTTGTCATTCGTGGTTGCCGTCAGATTTCTAGGGCTTGTTTGGATTTGGGGTAGCGCTTGCCGATCGCGTCCCAGGTTTGTGGTGGGATGGAGTCGACCACTTCACCGAGTTCCTTGCCGGTGCGCAATTCGTCCAGCTTAGGAGCGACGTCGGGATGCTTGTAAAACTCCGGATGAAAGTCAAACCCGAGTGACGCGAAGGCCACCAGGTCGTTGAGCGCTTCCAGCCCATAACCCTGCGCGGCGGTGATCAAGTTGCTTGTGGTGCTGTACTGCTCCTGGCGCGTGAAGAGGGAGAGCATCTCTGGCATGGTCTCTTTCAGTTCGCCCAGCACCGCGTAGGGCAGTAACAACTGCGCAAGGCGATCTTGCTGCGCCTTTGCAATGGCATGCGGGTGGGTGTCGGCCACCAAAGGCGCATCACTGGTCACAGCAGACAACACCGATTGCGGTGCAACAAACCAAAAGGGGACGCCGCTGCCAACGCGAAGTGCAATGGACGCAAGTTCCGGGTGCTGCAGTGCCAGGAAGACACGTGCATCCCAAAAGCGCAAGGTCAAGACACGGCCATCCTCTACCTTGGCCTTGATCTGGTTGCGCAAATGTTGAACAAGCGCTGTCATTCCTCCTGGGAAATACAGCCAACTGCATGCCTCGGGATTGATGGTCCACCACGTAGTGAGCACCTCGAAAGCGTTGGCGGAACCGCCCATCGCCATCAGCCACGCCGTGGCTCCTTCCAGGTGTTCGAACTCTTCCATATCTGAAAGAAACGCACGCGCCCCTGAGCGTTTGAGATTCTGGATTTGCTGTTCTGTGAGCTGTGCACCATCGACCAACAAATACCAGTCTGGCGCGTTGAACGTGGTTCGATGTTTGCTCATGTATTCGTTCATGAGCTGGGATACGGAAATTTTTTGCATGGCTAGAAGATCACATCAATCCAGATGCACCGGCTGCTGCACGTAGTGCGCAGTCTTTGCAGGGAGCATTGGGAAAAGTGGGCATGGTGATGGGCACACTCTTAGCCCCCGGATACCCATGATCCCCCGCATGCGCCACATGCGGCCCATTTGTTCCGGACTTAATCGCCCCCGCGTTCCACACCGTGTAGCTGCCCCCGCCTTTGATCGTCACGCTCTCCTTCGCGCTCAAAGTGATCTTGTTGGCCGTCATGGTGATGTCCATCTTGGCCAGCAAGTTCACGCTGGTTTTCAGCGCCTGGATTTCAATGTTGTCTTTGGCCGATACCAGCTTGATCCCGTCCTTGTAGGCAAACATGCGCACGGCTTCTTTGGCGCTTACCAGGAAGCTCCTGGCTGTGCTGATGCTGGTGTGGCCACCGGTGGTGATGGCGTGGTGCTGGCCGCTGTGTTGATGCGTGCTGCCGGGTGTGGTGGATTCGATACCGGCCGGGCTGGCTATGACGATGTGCGGCTCGGCTAGCTCGGGGAATTTGCCTTCTTCACCGCCTTTGCCCTGAATGGCTGCGTTCTGCTCTTTGAGTGCCTTGGCAACCAAGTTCTGGTCCGTTGCGTCTTGTGCCTGATGCTGCTTGGCCAAGTCGCCCAATGCGTCGTGTTGGTCTTGTGCTTGGGCGAGTCGATTGATGGTCTCGCCCATGTCTTTGGCGTGGGCTTGTGCGTTGTTGCGCGCCTCGGTGGTGATCAGCAGGCCGTCTTTGGCACGCAGCACACCGTGGCCGTCGGTGCGCAACTCGAAGCCTTCGCCGCGCGGGTCTTTGCGGCCTGCGTTGTCTTCGATTCTTGTGATGTGGCCCAAGCTCAGTTGGCTGTGCTGGTGATCGCTCTTGAACTGCACCTGAATTTTCTGCTCGGTGTCGTCCAGGATCAAATGGTTGCTGCGGCCCGCTGCGCTGTTGCCGCCACCGGGTATCAGCTCTCTTGAACGAAAGCCCGACAAGGCCTGCTGCTCGGGCAGGCTCCAGGGTGGCATGTTGACGGCGTTGTATCCACGTCCGGTGACCATGGGCATGTCCGGGTCGCCGCCCAAAAAGCTGACCACCACTTCCTGCCCGATGCGCGGGATGTGCATGGAGCCCAGTTGGTTGCCGGCAAACTCGCCCGACACGCGCACCCAGCAGGAACTGTTCTGGTTCTTCTGGCCGTAGCGGTCCCAGGGGAACTGCAGCTTGATGCGGCCCAGGTTGTCGGTGTAAATGTTGCTCTCGGCCGTGTCGGCACTGGGGCCTACGACCAGCGCAGTTTCAGGTCCGCCGGTCTTGGGCTTGCGCTGCGTGGCCACCGGGCGCAGTGCTTCGGTGGTGGGTTGCACTTCAAAGTTCACCAGCACGCGCCATTGGCCTGCAAGCCGCTGCGCATCAGAAAGCGCAGTCGTGTTGCGCTGCGTTTCTTCGTTGACGTTCTCGATCACAAAGCGCGTGTCCAGCACGATGTATTCGGCATTGGTCTTGGTGCGCGGGTGCTCGGTCAGGCTAAACGTGCAGCCTGGCACGATGCCGCGCACATGGCCCACACCCGCTGCGCGCAGACCCGGCTGGCGCAGGCTCTGCATGCGCAGGCGTGCCAGGTGCTTGCCTTGTGGTTCGGTCTGGTTCGCGGCCTTGTCTGCACCCCGGTTGGGCTGGCTGTAGTCGCTGCCGCCCAGGCCCGCCTTGTCTCCGCGCCACAGGTACATGTCTTGCGCCGCATGGCCGGTCTTGCGGGGGGCAGATGCGTCTGCGCCCAATGTTGCGCGCGGGCGGGTGTAGTCGTATTCGCGCGTGGCATAGCTGCCGCTGGTGAGGCTGTCGGTGGGGCTGAAGCCGTGGATGTATTCGCGGTCGATCTTGTGGCCCAGCGGGTAGAAGGGGATGGAGTGGTAGGCGCTAACGCCCTTGTCTTGATCCTGCTGCGTCGTCTGAAAAGCGCCGTTGTGGTCGCTCCAGATCAGGCGGTGCACGCCGCCGGAATGTTCGAAGTGGTAGTTAATGCCCCACTCTTGCATCAGGCGGGTGACGAACTCAAAGTCGGTCTCGTTGTACTGCACCTGGTAGTCGCGCTTGGGGTAGGTTTCGATCAGGCGTTTGTCAGCGGCAAAAGCGTAGTCAGACAGGACGAGCTCAATCACTTCAACCGGCGTCATGTCCTGAAACACTTTGCAGTCTGCGCTCAAGGTGGCAATGTGCAGCCACGGGCGCAGGGTGACTTCATACAGAGCGTGGCGGGACTCTTCGCCGATAAAGCGCGCAGCGGTGATCAGCCCGGAGATCTCGCGCACGCCAGCGCCTTGGTTAGCCGCACCACCGACACCTGGCCGGCCGACTGCGAAGGAACCCTGGCCTTCAAGCTCCACGTAGCAACTCAGCTCCAGGCCGACGAAAGAATCCAGATCGAAGTTGCTGCCCGTGCCGCCCATGAAGTTGAGGGCGTCCGGCGTTTGCAGAATCAGCTTGTATTCAAACAGGCTGTTGATGCCTTCTGAGCCTTCAAGCCTCAAGGGAATCAGCGCGGGCTGACCCGCCAGCACGGGAATGGCAGGGCTTTTGACAGTGAGTGCGCGTGGGGCGCTGAACAGGCCAGACATATACAAACTCCATGCATTGCGTTGCATTGCTGGATGCGCGATGCAACAGAAAACAAAACGGGATTGGGGGGTCAGAGCGACCCGGTGATGCGTATATTCGTGTGGCTAGTCTGGGCCGACGCGGATGACATCCGGACGGGCAGCTGCAGAGAGACAACAAGCCATCCTGCGAGCGGGTGACCTGTGGGCGCGATTATAGGTTGGCAACTTTGACCAAGGTGAGCATTGGCCCTGCGCGCCCTTCCACCATAAACCTCACCTTTCAACCTGTGATCGGCTGGCGCGAGGGCAGGGTGGCGGAGATGCTTCAGCATGACGTGCGAAGTTGCATGGTGCGAAATGGTTCGTGAAAATTCCCTCGCCCTTGAATATTTGAGTACACTCGTCTAAAGCCTGTTCCGTAGTTTTATTCACTATTGAACGAGCCCTTCCGGTGCAAAGTGCACTATGCGCCAGGATTGTCTTGACGGGCACTACTCCATAAATCATTCGCCGCTGTGCGCTGCCCCAATGCGGGCCGCATTCAGTCAATCTGTTTTTGTGGAATTTGAGGTGCCGATGGAGAAGACGATCATTACTGTGGGTGACCTGACAGATACGGGGCGCAAACGATTCTTGTATGAATCCCATGCGCCCGTCGGCTGGAGAAGGCATTTCTCCATGGCCGCCATTCAAATCAATACGAACGCTGCGATACCACATTTGCAGTCGCTCGACCAGCGCACTCAAATCGAAGAGATAGCTTTCTGGCGCTTAAAGGCCTCCCAAGACAGTTTGCTGGCTTTGGCAGTATTTTTATGCCTGTACGTGTTTCAAGACAAACCGCCGAGACTAAGGCTGCACGACATCTTACGGGCTTCTTGACATGGCTTACCAATCCCGCATTCCCGTTGACCCGACATACATTCATTCCGTTGGCACAGCGTTCTACAACTTCACGTACCTTGAGTGGATTGTGGTTTGGACGATCGTCAAGCTGAGCACTGACGGTTTTGCGAGCGTTCCTCGTGGCGAAACAGCTAAAGCCATCTCTACCGCTCTTTTCAAGGCAATTGAAAATACTGCCGCGCCGTTACCCGCTCCGCTACGTAAGCGTCTAATCAAGTTTCACGAGTCTTATCTTGCTGCTATCCGAAGTAGAAATAAGCTACTCCATGCGCATCCTTATACAGGCGAGGATGGACAGCAACAGCTTGGATGTGGTGGCGTCGAATGGCCAATTTCCGAAGTAGATCAAGCCGCGCAGTTATTTGAAAACGCGGCTATCGAGGGCAACTTTATCTTTCATGGTGAGCTTGCACAGGTGCGCCCGTGAGCAGACGCCCAACCCATCATTCCACCGGGCCTGCGCGAAAAGCCGCGCAGGCCGGTGACTTCAAACCATAGGCCTCTCTGATGCAATAGTCACCCGCGACTCTGGCAGCAAAACTTCTAGGAGAAAGAATTGAAGGTATTCATAAGTTGGTCAGGAGAACTCAGTCATAGAGTCGCACTAGCCTTAAGAGATTGGCTCCCGTCTGTCATACAGACAATTGAACCTTATGTATCCTCCGAAGATATCGACAAGGGCGCGCGATGGAGCACAGATATCGCATCAGAACTTGAGAAATCCGCATTCGGCATACTTTGCATTACGCGAAACAACCTTGAAGCTCCTTGGATTCATTTCGAGGCCGGCGCGCTTTCAAAGTCTGTAGACAAAAGTCGCGTGTCACCACTCCTGTTTGGCCTTAAGCGTTCAGAAATAAAGGGAGGCCCGCTTTTGCAGTTTCAATCGACGCTAGCAGAGGCAGAGGACCTTCGCAAGCTTCTCCTTTCGCTCAACTCGAGCTGCCAACCACCACTCTTAGACGAGCAGCGTCTGAACTCAATCTTCGACGTTTGGTGGCCGCAACTCGAAAAGAGCTTTAACGCACTTCTCGAGCGAGTTGATCCAACTACGATCCCCCAAGAAGGTCCGCAACTTCAGCCGCCAGCAAATACCGAGATTCTTGAGGAAATTCTTGAACTTATGCGCCAACAACACCGCATATTAAAGTCACCGGTGGACCTTCTTCCGCCGCGATACATTGCGGAAGTAATGCGCGACGTGTCTCTATCCGAGCATCCCAGGGGACACCCGGTTTTTAAGGATCTCACCAGATCCTGGGCTAAGATTCAAACAGAATTAAAACTACTCGCCGAGCAAGAATATGTACCGCGAAAGCTAATCCTTGAAATTATTGATCGCCTTGAAGGCCCCATTAACTACATTGATTACCAATATGCTCGCCCGACTAGAGCGAGAACAAATGCCTTGGAAGATCTAATTAGCATTGGCCGAGATGACAAGAGTACTTAATCACCCTTCGCGTCGAGGTCTAACTGTCGATTTAACTCGGACTGAAATGCTTCGCTTTACCACCGGTTTACCTAGGCGTTATGTGTGTTGTAGTTTTCACCGATAGCCAAGGATAAAGTTATGGAACAAGAAGAAGGGCAACTCGGCTATATCAAGTATTCGGGCAAGCTGGTTAGGGATGGATATCTTGATGCTCGCAAGTCTGCCCAAGCACTTTTAGGGATGGATGAAGCCGTCCGGTTCTTCGTGTTTCAACAAGCCCCAGAGCTACGGACTGCAGATTTTGAATTTCCTGTAAAAGTCAAAAGAGGTTCTTGGGAAATTGTCATTGGCGGGATACTTCTTGCGTATGGTGCAAAGGCCGCTCAAAAGATGGCAGAGAACGATTTTAAGAACATCGGCCTTATAGACGTATTCAAAAAGGCTCTAAGTGCTATCCAATGGATGATCCGTATCGGAAAGCACATGGGCGACTTAACCATTAAAAAATTCGAAAACGTTAAATTCAAGGATAACAATACGTTGATCGGAATTAGGAACTCGCAGGGCGAGTTCCTATATGTGCCTAAAGAATTTTTAGAATTTTATGCTTCGGCGAGTCCAAATCTTCTGAAAAAAATAACCGAGGTTGTAGAAGAAGAACGGTCGCTATCCGTTGGCATTTATGACGGTAACGCTGTAATTGAAGAAACCGTGACTCGCAGGCACCGTCAAATATTTACTAACGAGGTAGAAGAACCAGGAGAAGTCCTATTCCCTGAACTTGAACATGGACAGGCCGTGATGCTTGAGGGAGAGCTAACTCGTGGCAACGAAATGTCGAACACCGTTGGCATTGGTTACCAAGGACATATTCTCACCGGAGTCCCTGAGGTGGGAAGCATTGTTCGGTTCAAGCCTAGCCTGTTTCTTCGTTGCAATATTTATGGCCGAGTAAGTAGGGAGGATGAAAAGGGACGTTTGGATGCTCGTCGACCACGAATCATCTTCACCAGAATTGAGTCTCTCGAGAGCGACGATGACAATCAGCAGTTATTCAAAGAAAACACATAACCCGGCATTCGAGAGGGACAGCCAAAGAGCTGGGCTTTTTGGTTCCCTCCGCTTTTCGCGGCCGACCGCCACTCACTTCTAGGTTAAGACTGCATTGCGGCAAGATGCACGTCGGGTTACTGCACATACCTGCAATTGCCCCCTCACCCCTCTGCCCCCTCCACCAAAAACTTCACCCTTCTCACCCCATTCCACTCATCCGCATCCAACCGAAACGCCAGCTTCACTCTTGCAGGCAGTTGCTCGGTATGCCCAAACCAAATGCCGTCCACCGGCTGGCCTTGGTGTTTGAGTTTGAGCTGCAAATGTTTTTCACCCACCAGCCTTTGCGACACCACTTCCACCTCTTCGCTGAACGTCGGCGGGGCAAAGCCCTGGCCCCAGACTTCTTTTTGCAAGGTGTCCACCAAGTCCACGCGGACGTATTTGGGGTCTAGCGCGCCATCGGTTTCCAGGCGGCGGGTGAGGGTGGCGGCGTCCAGCCATTCGTGGGCCACTTCGTTCAGGCCTTGCTCAAACGCATCCAGGCCGTCTTCGTGAATCGTGCAACCGGCTGCCATGGCGTGGCCGCCGAAGCGCAGCAGCACGCCGGGGTAGCGCTTGGCCACCAGGTCGAGCGCGTCGCGCAGGTGGAAGCCGGGGATGCTGCGGCCCGAGCCTTTGAGTTCGTGTTCTTTGCCCGGCGCCTGGCTGGCAGCGAAGACGAAGCTAGGGCGGTGCAATTTGTCCTTGATGCGCGAGGCCACGATGCCGACCACGCCTTCATGAAAATCCGGGTCAAACACGCAGATGGCCGAGGGCGGCTCGTCGCCTTCGTCAAACAGCGAGTCGACGATATCCATGGCCTGGTCGCGCATGTCGCCTTCGATGACGCGGCGCTCGCGGTTGATGGCGTCCAGCGCTTTGGCCAATTCATCGGCGCGTCCGGCGTCGTCGGTCTGCAGGCATTCAATGCCCAGCGTCATGTCCGACAGGCGGCCCGCAGCGTTGATGCGTGGGCCTAGAGCAAAGCCGAAATCAAAGGTTGTGGCGACCTTGGCTTTGCGCCCGGCTGCCGCGAACAACGCAGCCAGACCTTCCGGCATGGCACCGGCGCGCACGCGCTTCAGGCCTTGCGCGACGAGGCGGCGGTTATTGGCATCGAGCTTGACCACGTCGGCCACGGTGCCCAGCGCAACCAGTGGCAACAGCGTGTCGAGCTTGGGTTGGTTGGTTGCGTCAAACACCCCGCGCGCACGCAACTCGCTGCGCAGTGCCAGCAGCACATAAAACATCACGCCCACACCGGCCATCGATTTGCTCTCGAAGCTGCAGCCGGGCTGGTTCGGGTTGACGATGACGTCGGCATCCGGCAACTCCACCGCGCCGGTCTTGCGGTTGGTGGCGGGCAGGTGGTGGTCGGTCACCAGCACCTGCAGGCCCAGCGCTTTGGCGTGGGCCACGCCTTCCATGCTGGCAATGCCGTTGTCCACGGTGATCAGCACTTCGGCGCCGCTGTCAAACACGCGCTGGGCGATGGG
>CANFNO010000036.1 GCA_947447845.1 Burkholderiales bacterium
GCCCAGATATTGCTGGCGAAGGCCTCAAATGACCAGCAGGCTCCTTTCATCGGAAATCAAGCAGGTGGCCGCGTTTTCTTGTTTCTTTACACAGACGACTTTGAACGTGACTACGTGGTTTATCAAAGCCGTGGCGTCAAGTTTGTTCGAGGCAAGGTTCAGGAGCCTTACGGCACAGTGGCTGTCTTTGCAGACCTCTACGGAAATCAATGGGACTTAATCGAATTGGTCAATTCGCCGATTCAATGAGAGACCGCTCGCAACCTGCCGAAGTCGGTGATTTCGAAAATTCGGTTCCCACTTCGCAGCACTCGCAGCAGGTTGATACCGGCCTTACGCTCTTTCAGACTGGCGACCTAAAAGCAGCCCTTTGAACCAACCCACTATCAGCACCAGCTCCACCGCCCAGCTCGTTGCCGTCAAGGCGCGGTGGTGCAACACAAGTACGGCGTGAGTTCACCTTTGTTGTAAGCTTTGGATTGAATGATCATTTGTGATTGAATTTGCGGAATCAAAGTTATGGTTTCAACTCGGCTAGATGGAAAACGGGTATTGCTCACCCAGTCGCGGGAATTTATGGGCCCTGCGCTTGTCGAAACTTTTCAGACTTTGGGCGCACATGTCATCGCTGATCCACGCCCGCTTGATCAAGACCCGTTACTACCTCAGCAAATCGTCCAAGCTGCGGGCCAAGTGGATGTGCTCTTGCTGCATTTGGCCTTGCCTGCGCCCAGTACCCCTGCCGGTGAAATCAACGATGCTGAGTGGCGGACGGTGTTTGCACATTTGGTCGATCCGATGCCTCGACTTGTCGCTGCGGTGCTGCCTCAGATGATGGAGCGTCGCCAAGGCCGCATCTTGCTCATCGGTAGTGCAGCGGCTCTGCGTGGTCAAAAGCGCACCGGCAGTTACAGTGCAGCGCGCGGTGCACAGTTGGCCTATGTGCAGGCTGTCGGCTTGGAGCTGGCCCCGTACAACATTCAGTTCAATGCTATTGCACAAAACTTTGTGGACAACCCTACTTACTATGGGGCCGATGTGCAGGCCAATCCGCGTTTTCAGGAGCGCTTGAAACGCGATGTCCCACTCGGGCGTTTGGTGAGTGCACAAGAAGACGCCAACTATGCAGGCTACCTTTGTAGCGATGCTGCGGCATGCTTTGTCGGGCAGGTTTTCCCTATCAGCGGCGGATGGGCCTGATGTTGATAGAGGCCCTTCAAAACTACCTGTCCTAGGTAGTGTTCCGTGTTTGCCGAATTCGGGGTGGGGAAGAACTAAAGCCCTCTAGGAACACGCGTTCGTTGCCGCAGGAACTGGTCCATCGGAATGCTGCACAAACTGCTGAAGACGCCCGCCAATGAAGATCAGTGCGCGTGTTGCATCTGCCCGGAGGCAAGGCGCGTGACACCTGGCTTGTCAAGGGCCATGGCTGCGACCAGCGCTGTAGCCACATCCTTGGCTGCGATGGGCTGGTAGTTCGCTGGAATCAGCGGTCTGACGAAACGCATTGCAGCCAGAGCGATGCGCTCGGCAGCTCGGTCTGGCTGTCCTAGCGTTTCACGCGGGCCGGACAACTGGCTGGGTTGGGCAATCACTGTCTGATGAAAGCCCAGTTGCACTAGCGCCTCTTCCATTTCGCCTTTTATGCGGACGTAGAACATACCTGACTTGGCGTTGGCACCCATGGAACTCACCACACCCAGGCGTTGCGCGCCCGCAGCCTTTGCCGCGCTGGCTGTTGCCACCACAGCATCCACATCAACCGCCCGCATGGCGGTCTGGCTACCGGCCACTTTTAGCGTAGTGCCCAGTGCAATGAATACGTCGTCCACTGCAGGAAGTGAGGGGATGGCCTTGAAATCGACAACAAGCTGCTTGAGTTTTGGGTGCGCAATGGACAGGGTGCGCCTTCCAATGGACAGCACTTCGCCGTAACGGGGGTCGGCCAGCAATGCGGCGATTAGCTCTCTGCCTACGAGACCGCTGGCACCTGCAATCAGGGCCGTTCGGCCGTTACGTAATGTGTTTGCCATATGCGGTATTCATAGTTTTGGTCATTGCAAAAGTGCCCTCAATGTTGACCGACGGTCAGACTTGCTGAGCGTCTGCCTTGCGAGGTGTGTGGGCGGCATGGCATGGATTCTATTTTCTGCGCCACAAACGGTGCAGCATGTACGCCACCACCATCAAATTGAACACCGTTGATGGAAGTGGTGTGCGGCACCAGGTGGCCGTGATGTGCAAGGCTCAACAGGCCGAGGCTAGCCATTAGCACAGCTATGCCTTTCACGGCCTCAAAGAGCGCGATCGCGTGGAGGGTCTTCTTCCCATCAGAGTTCGCGTGTTGGAAAGGAGCGGGTGCAACTTTAATGATGGGGTATGTGTGGATGGTGTGCCTCACCCAACAAGACAATAATGGGTAAAGAGGAAAAAAAGATGGCAGTTCGCAAGAACAACGGTACACCGATTCGTCAGGTCGAATCAAAACCAAAGATGAAGAAGATTAGTCTTGCGCTCCAGGGTGGCGGCGCACATGGCGCATTCGCGTGGGGTGTTATTGATAAATTGCTTGAAGACGGGCGCATTGAGATAGAAGCTGTGTCTGGCACAAGTGCTGGTTCCATGAACGCGGTTGCTTTGGCGGCAGGTTCAATTGATGGATCAGAGGCCGCTCGACAAAAGCTTCATGACTTGTGGCGTGCTGTGTCAGCGTCTGGGACCAAATTTAATCCGTTGGGTGGACTGTCATTGCAATCCGGTAACCCATTGAGCGACATGCTGTCATCAATGGCTACCATGTGGTTTCGTTCAGTGACGCACTCACTCTCGCCTTACCAACTCAATCCACTTAACTTGAACCCATTGAAGGACGTACTGGTTGGCCAGATTGACTTCTCACGTCTAGGCGACGAGTCCAAGATCAAACTATTTTTGGCTGCTACCAATGTGCGCACCGGAAAAGTGAAAGTGTTCGGGATAGATGAAAAGATCACCGCCGATATGGTGATGGCGTCTGCTTGTTTGCCACAGCTCTTCAGGGCGGTCGAAATTGATGGCGAGAACTACTGGGATGGTGGATTTATGGGCAATCCTGTCTTGTATCCGCTGTTCTACAACACCAAGTCGGCAGATGTTTTGATCGTGCACATCAACCCGATAGAGCGGCCTGGTCCGCCGACGTCAGCAGATGACATTCTCAACCGTGTAAATGAAATCACTTTCAACTCTTCGCTCATAAAGGAGCTCAGGGCCGTGCATTTTGTTCAAAAAATGATGGACCAGGGGTGGATTAAAGAAGAGTTCCTGGACAGATTGAAATATGTACTGATGCATTCACTTCGCGCAGACTCTGCACTGTCTGATCTCCCTGCAAGTACAAAGTTCAGCAGTGATTGGGGCTTCCTGCAAATGTTGCGCGACCGTGGACGAATATGCGCAGCGGATTGGCTGGTCAACAATTTCGATGCAATTGGTGTGCGTTCATCAGTAGACCTGACGACGGAATTTTTATAGCTGATGGGTGGGGCAAAAGCTAAGCCCAGCCGTAGCGCCTGCCCGAAGCCAGAGGACGAGAAGCAAATCTTAGCCCTCCGGTTTGCGAAGACGAAATCTTCCCAAGCATTTACTTTGTTTCTGCCGCGCTGGTGACCGGCCCCAGCGCTCTGAGATTGCGCTCGATCTTCACTACGATCGATATGAAAACCGGCATCAATGGGTCAGCTTGTACTGAAAGGCTATGTGATTGATAGCAAATGCACTCGCCAACTTGACAACAAAGCTGACCTCTTCATCGGTGAATAGTTGGCAAATGCAGTGTTGCTGCGGCTTACGTGAATGGGTTATGCACACTTCAGGATGATGTGTGCTACGCGCATTAAGACGGCTTGAGCGCCTGCCTTACCTAGACGTGCACCGTGCGTTTGCACTTTGGGTACGTTGAGTACCCCAGAAGGTACTACCCGAGTTTGCGGTGCGCTCCGCCTCGTGGCGGAAGCTGTGAGAAATTTACCCACTGCCTCACATTCTTAATTAAATCAATAACTTAGGTGTGTTCGAGGAATGCATTTTGGCATACCTGTGTGACACACTGCAATGGATTTTTGGGGGCGACGTGCTGCCCATTGCCATCCCGCCGCCTGCCCAGTGCCGCGCGCCTGCGGTGGTTCTATCTTTTGCACTAGTTCGACGGACACTGCAAGACTCGAACTGCGGCAGTGTGTATCGGTATTGTGGGAGCCGCTGACTCACCGCAAGGTGGGTACAGCGGGGCGAGGTCGTCCAGACCGACGCACACCGCGTCCCGAGGCCCAAGCCTCGGGAAACCAGCGCGGTGCGGGGGTGCCGATGACTGTTAGCGGGTGGGTCGCCAGCATGGCGGCACCACTTCCCGCGCCACCCTGCCAACAGGGTGGAAGTCAGCGGGGGCATAGCCCCGACTCCGCGACTGCAAAGGGCAGCGGGGCAAGGGGAGTCAGCGCGGCACGCACAGCCGTCCAGGCTGTCCCAAAGCGTCCGCCCATAGGGTGACGCATGACAAGGCACCCGAAGACCCGCCAAAGGCGCGGTAAGCGGGGGGCTTGTGATGCGAGCGGCGGGGCTGTCTCCCCTTGCCCCGCTGCGAAGCAGCAGCAGGGAGGCGCTGAACCTATGCACGGACTCACGCCCTAGCGTGAGAGGCTGCGGCCCGGCGTCCAGCCGGGGAAAGTGGCCGGTCGTGGCAGGCGCAATGCGCCTGTGCTGGGTGTCGTGCGCGTTGCTACACGATGAGTGCACAAGGGTGTGCACATTCCATCGCACTGAAAGCACATACACATGACACAACCTATCGCCAATGAATGCCAAGTTTTATACGGATCAGCGCTACGCGCTGACCCGCAACCGTCTTCTAGAACCTGCACGTTGCAACCTGAACTGCTAGGCAACCTAGACGCTATAGAACCCTCTCCAGAAGATAAGCGCCTCACCGGGGAGAAAAATGCAATGGCCGTCTTAAACTGGGTCTGGCGCTTTGGGTGGCTCAGCTCGCGCATGATTGCGGCACTGGTCTGGCCAACCGCCTCACAGTCTTGGCCCATGGCCCGCCGCACGTTGAAAAAGATGCTGGCCGACAAGCTGGTACTCGTACGTGCCTTGCCCCAAGGTGGTGATGTGTACCTGTTGTCGGTCAAAGGAGCGCGGCTCCTGCAGGACGCCACGGGCGTCAAAGCCAAGGGCGGGCAGAGTCTGCCGACGGGCAACGCCATTCACCGTGCGTGCGGCAACTGGCATTTGATATCGCAGGTGCAGGCGGGTATGGGGATTTGGACAGAGCATGAGATTGCCTCGGGCCTTGCGCCAGTACACACTGTCAACGGTAAGTTGTTTGATGGTTTGGTCGTCAATGACGACGGCCTGATAACTGCCTGTGAAATCGAGAATGCTTGGAAGAACCGCAGCCGCAGGCAGGCGGTCATAGAGGTCGCCACGCGGCATCTGGGACGCGACAAGATGACCCGCATAGGTATTGGTGCGACAGGACAGGAGCTATACCTTGCAAGGCTGTCAGTGGTCTGCACATCGGTGGATGCACTGCGGAGCATGGCCGCGAGCTTCCAAGAAGCTCATCGAATGCTAACGGCGACCGAGATGTGTCTGGCCGCCGTCGATGTTTCCGTGCTGCCGGTCTCGCCAAGCCTGGTGCCTGGCGAGCCGTCTACGGGCAATCTGTGGTGGGACGTTATACAGCCCCACTCACTGGGCTAGGGGCTCAGAACTCATCTACAAAACCGGTCGCTGGCACTGGAATTTGAAAGTGACGGTATGCCATATCGGGGACGTTGCTGGGGAAGCCGTCTCGACAATTCACGGCGTCCACTTCGCAGTCCCTGCGGGTGTACTCGTCGCCCATGTATACGTACGTGTCACTCAAGTCTAGTGGGAGCTGGTCGGCTGCAGTGAACCTCAATTTTGGGGCAATTTGCCCCAGCTCGTAGGCCGTCTGTTCAGCAGACTTGCGGGCCTTGTACGTCTTGGTGTCTTCTCGCTCGGCGGGAGCCACAAAGCGAGCCTCGGCTTTGGAGCCGTCAGGCCGATGAATGTGGCCGTCATCAAAGGTCGGCGTCGTCAGTTGGTAACTGTTGGGCTGGTTAAAGCCGGTCTGCTTGTATCCCGGCTTGACATAGCCAAGCTGTACCAGTCCCGGGCCGCAGCGGTCGGACTTCTTCGTGTGGTTCTCGTTATTGATGAGCGTCGACACATAGCGGGCATTCGGCTCCATTGCCCCCGTCTCCTTGTTCTTGCAATGCCAACCGGCAAGAGCCGCGATGCGGTCTTGGGTCAGCTCTAACTTGCCGTGGCGGTTCGCATGCATGGTCAAGATGCTCAAGACAAGGCGCTGCGGGTATGACAGCGCGGGGTCAATGATGGAAACCGCAGACACCATCGCGAAAGGCGACAGTCCGGGGACGAGGTTGATGTACGGTGGTACGCCTTTGGCGGGCTTGGTGATAGACAATGAATTTCTCCCAGATAAGTTCGGCATCGGGTGACGTCCGATATCTGGTGTAGGCAGCCTGTTTAAACGCGCCCAAGAAAAAAGCCACGGGGGAGCACCGTGGCTTTTAAGACTGCAGTACCCGGACCCGTCACAGGTCCGCTGGCATTACCTATAGCAAGCGAGTTTTATCCGCTTCAAGCGCTTGGCATCCGCCTTCCATGCCTAAGCCGCGAAGCGGCGCATCGCGTTGCTGTGCAACGCTGTTCGTTTGCCATGCAAACGGAGCCAAGGGCTCATTAATCTGTTTCTTTAGTTAGGTTCTAACTTTTGCAATTCACTCTGTTAGTCTCTACCTTGTATAGAACGATCAAGCCCACTGATTCTAGAAGTGCTTTTTACGGAATCTAGAACATATGGCTCTGCGTCGGGATGTAGAAGAGCCCCTCTCGGGGCATCCAACGTGTAGAAATCGCATTTGTTCGTCAGTGCAGCGGTAGCGGCCCTAAAGATTTTCCATATGCCTGCTCCAACGCAGCCGTTGGAACCATAATATGACAGATAGCTTCTTGGCGGCCGTTTCGATAAACAGGGAATCTGCCATCGGCCAAATGCGGTTTATGAAGTATTAAACTAATATTATTTTGTTTTAAAGGGGGCACTATGAGGCGTTTAAATATATTTACGGCTATCGCCATATTATTGGTAATGCAATCTGGTATTGCAGGAATTTTTGGGTCATCCCCAAGTTGGCGGCCCTTTAAATTTAAGGACCCCAGCGTACCAATGACCGACTTTGCACAATGGATGATTGATAAGAATTCAGTAAAATCTGAGGGTGATGTGGTCGATTTTTGGGTGAAATGGGATTTGCCATCGCCGCTTCCAGTGGATAAGAATAATGATATCTGGCCTCGTTGTGCCGGAAAAACTGCAACAGCAGGGATGATGACCATTAGAATTAACTGTAAGGATATGTCTTCTCAGTTAGATGAAAGCGAGGCTATGGTTTGTGGCGATACTATTGAGACGAGGAGAATGCCAATTAATAGTAAATGGGTGAAAATAAAGCCAATACCACCTGGTTCAAGTTTGGAACGCGAATATGGAGATTTATTTAAATATTGCAGCATGACGCAGCGACTGTTGCCTTTCTGAGGTGAAACAAGTCATGACATATCAGCCCTGCAATGGAGTATTTACTGATAAAAGTAATTTACTAAATTCAGAGATATATTCGTGGCTCATAGGCCTTATTGCTCAATTGACTAGCGTCAATTCAGTGTGGCTCTTTGGCTCGAGAGCCAATGAAACCGCAACTGATTTATCAGATTGGGACTTCCTTTTTGTCGTGAACAGGCTCACACAAAATGATGCAAATGTGATTTACAACCATTTTCGAAAGGACGTGGATTTGTTTGTAAATTTCGAAGAAAGCAGCGAATTTCGAACATATCCACCTTTTAAAGTTAAAACTGGTTCATTTGCCGATTGGTCATGGAAGCGGGTCGATGAAAGATTGGCAATATACAAGTCTCGTAAATGGGTGTCCGATAATGATATTGATGAGGAGGATTCTGAAATTCTTTCAACATTGGGTTATTGGGAAGAGATAGAGCGCAGAGCTTTTCTGTTGTGGCGCCGTTGAATTTGGCCGCTACACACCGGACTGTCGTCTAGACACATTTTCATCCCAAAGGCGACAGTCACAGCTTTGCTCTTGTTTGACAATCGTGACCTACACCTGCCGAAAACTTCAGTTGTATACGAGATCACGAAATCGCCTGAAGGCGATTTCGTGACCGCTCAAGGCGCATTCGTGAACCATTCGGCATAGGCAGGCGGTAGCTTGATACCCGAAAAATTCAGCATTTGGACGTACATAAGCATCACCTCAGACGTGTAACCGTCTCCGTACTTTCCTTCGCTGCCCACCTTTGGCACGAGTTCCCTATCGATGGCGCGGGTAGATTTACGGCCTGTGAACTGCTGCCCCAAACCGGCTGGCCACTGGTTGCCGGGTGTTTGGGCATTGCGAATGCGGTCCTCCAGCTGGTGCCTAAATCCATGATTGCCAAGGCCCTCGCCCACGTCGTCTTTGACAAACCGCAGGTAGGCTTGCTCGTATGCGCGGCCGAGAATGGGTGTCTTACCCCCGCGCTCCGGGATGCATGAAGGGAAGAGCAGGGCGTTTACGCCGTTGGCATCGCGGCGTTGCCGAAGAAAGTCCAAGAACCCCAGCGCGATGAGGTGCGGATGCAACGGCACGGTGCGCGCCGTGGATACGTTCTTGAGGGTGCGCTTAAGACCCGCAGCAAGCAGCTCGGGCTGACCGCCCTTTATCTCCTGTTGGATGGTCATGCAGTGCAGGTCGCCCTCGGTGGTGAAGTCAGAGGCAACTAGTTGCATGACTTCGCGAATGCGGTTGCCGTGGTAAAGGCAGATAAGGGGCGTCCAGTAACGCGCGCCCAGGTCGGTCGACATCTTGCCCTTCCAACGGGTCGACCGTGGCTTGTACCATTCGGACTCGAAGACTTTGGTCACCTCGGCGTCGCTGTACGGGCGGCGTGGTTTCAGGCGTTCTTGCTCGTCTGCGTCGGGTATCTTGTGCATCACGGTCACGCTGTCCACCGGATTGGCGCCACGTCTGCGGCCCGTGGTGATGGCTAGGGAAAAGACGGCCCGGATGGTCCGCCGCACAACCCCATGGGTGTACCGCATTGACCAGAGCGTGTCGGGGTCTTGCAGACCGTGCTTGAGGAAGTTGTAGACGTCCTCGGGCTGGACGTCTTCGATGGGTATGTCCCCAAGATAGTCGACAAACCGGACCCAGAGGCCAACTGATGTGGTCAGGCTCTTGCCCGTTCTGGAGGCCTGCAAGTGCTCCCTGTAAACCTCTGTCATCGCGCTAAGTTCGGAGCCGATGGCAGCAGGCCGCGGTGGGGTTGCCACCGCGTCGCCCCGGTTCCGGCTTTGGACCCATTTCACGCCCTCAAGCTCGACCCTCGCAAAGTCTTGCACTAGGCCCGCGTATAGGGGGTCTGAACGGCTGACTGAGACGTCAATTTGACTGCACCATAGGTCAAGGACTTCAAGTGCGCTTTCCCATTCCGGCGACAGCTTGGCCCGTGCGATGACTGACCGCATCGTCCGGTCTGTGGAGTCCCAAAGGCCCAGCAAGCCCGCCAATACCGTGTCGTCATAGCCTTCGCCTTCGTACCGGCCAAGGTCGTCCATATGCATCCAGTGGTACAGGCGCTGTGCGCATATGTCTTTCACCACTCGGCTGGTCAAGGCCTTGGCCGCAGGACGAGCCGGGTTGGTGGTGGCAAGCAGCTGCTCCCACTCCGCGAGCTTCTCTGCAATGAGACGCGCCCCAATGGGTTTCGCCTTGCGAAGGTCAGCGGTACCCGTGGACTGGCGGTACTTTTGCTTGCCGACGACGTGATGCAGTGCCTTGGGCGGCGTCAGGCACACGTAGTAGTTCCGCGTCGTCGCGTTCGGGGGATGTAGAAGTATTGTGGCAAGTCTGATTTGCTTCGTGTGGCACACATATTTGGCACACCTAGTGTTTTTAAGTCCTTGAATTTAAAGGACTTTAATACAAATCAATGACTTACGAGGAGCTGGCGGAAGCTGTGAGATTCGAACTCACGGAGGACTCACATCCTCGCCGGTTTTCAAGACCGGTGCCTTAAACCGCTCGGCCAAGCTTCCTGTGGCAGGTATTCTAACCCGACGGCAAGCATGCCCTAAGTGCCCGGCGATGGGATCAGGCGGTGGTCAGCATGCCCCGGGTTTCGATGAAGCGCACGATGTCGCCCACGCCGCTTAGCGTCTTCAGATTGGTCATCACAAAGGGCTTGAGTCCCTTGGGCGTGGTGCGCATGCGGATGGTGTCGGCTTCCATCACTTTGAGGTCGGCACCCACGTGCGGCGCCAGGTCGATCTTGTTGATGACAAAGAGGTCACTCTTGGTGATTCCGGGCCCGCCTTTGCGCGGGATTTTTTCTCCGGCAGCGACGTCAATCACGTAGATGGTGAGGTCGGAGAGTTCGGGGCTGAAGGTGGCGGCGAGGTTGTCACCGCCGCTTTCCACAAACACGATGTCGGCGTTGGGGAACTCGACCAGCATTCGGTCGATGGCCTCCAAATTGATGGAGCAGTCTTCGCGGATTGCGGTGTGCGGGCAGCCTCCGGTCTCTACGCCCATGATGCGCTCGGCGGGCAGTGCGCCGCTGATGGTCAGCAGGCGTTGGTCTTCCTTGGTGTAGATGTCGTTGGTGATGGCGACCAGGTCGTATTGCTCTCGCATGGTTTTGCACAGCATTTCGAGCAGCGTGGTCTTGCCGGAGCCAACCGGGCCGCCGATGCCCACGCGCAGGGGGGGCAACTTCTTGGTGCGGTTGGCGATGTGGTGCAGGGCAGAGGACTGGGGTGAAGACATGGAGAACTTTTCCTAGGATCGAAACAGACGGGAATATTGAACTTCATGCTGGCAGCTCAATATCGCCAGCATGGGAGAAAAGGCCTGGCGCGTGTCGTCGTCCAGCGTCAGCGCATGGTCCACGGCGGTGGGAATTTCTGCGGTGATGGCGGACAGAATGCGCTGGCCGCTGCTCTGACCTAATGGCACAGATTTAATCGCGGCCTGAACCATGTTTTCAGCCCAACCAAAGGCGTAGGCCAGCAAACAGTCGCGCACGGTTGCCTGGGTAGCACTAGCGGCCAGGGCAAAGGCCATCGGGTAGCTGGCATCCATGGCGGCCAGGGTGGCAATTTGTGCGGGCGTTGCGGTGGTGTGGTTGCGCAGCCATTCCAGCAGGCTGCGGCCCATTTGCTCGGTTTGCGCCCGCAGCTCGCTGCTTTCGCGCGTCTGCAGCACCCAGGCGTTGAGCGTGGCGATGCGGGCGTGGTCGTTGGCACGCCAGGCGGGAATGGCCTGCGCCACGGCAGATAAATCGGAACGTGAAAGACTCAAATGCAACTGGTCCACCAACCAGGCGGTGGCTTCATTTTCCGTGCTGACGCGGCCGGAATCCACCGCCGCCTCCAGCACCTCGGAATACGAAAAGCCGCCAATGGGCAGAGCCGGGGAGGCCAGCCACATCAGCTGCATGAAGGACATGTCGTGCAATGTCGGCCCTTCAGTGTTTGTGGCCGTGGTCGCCGTCGTGGTCGTGACCGCAATCCGGGCCGTGCTTGTGACCGGTGGCGTCGTGGTCATGTCCGTGCCCGTGCCCGTGCCCATGCCCATGTTCGTGATCGTGATCGTGATCGTGATCGTGATCGTGATCGTGGTGGCCATGCGC